>WJLX01000022.1 GCA_014728225.1 Candidatus Coatesbacteria bacterium
CCTCGACGACGAACGTCTACAACTCCTACGGCCTGGCCGTGGGAAGCCTGGACCGGCTCGACGCTTACAATCGACGGGGTGAGTCCCGCCGAGCCCGGAGGGCGTATTGAACCGCGTCGAAAAGCCAGCCTACCGGATCGACATCCGTGTTAACGGCGGCGCGTGGGTCGACGTATCCACGGCGGTTCAGGGCGCCCCGAGCCTGAGCTGGGAGCTGGAGGAGTCCACCGGGCGGCTGATTAGCGACCAGCTGACCGTGCGCTGCTACGTCGAGTTCCTCGATGATTGCGGGCTGGCGGTCAAGGATGTTCTCGACGCCGATGACCTGGGGGTCCGGGTTGCCGTTTTCGAGGCCGGGCGGGCGCTGAGCCCCGGCCGCGGCATCGTTTTCCGGGGTCGGGCCGACGAGGTTGCCCGGCTCTCGACCCACGCGCCCGGTGATACCCTGGACATTACGGTCCTGGACCTGCTGGCGTCGCAGTCCGATACGGTTGCGCCGGCGTCGACGGTGGACAGCGCCCCGGCGCGGTATACCGATCTACTGGACGAGCTGGCCGGCGCGGTTGGTCTTTCCGTCGCGACGGCCCCGCCCTTGGCCCTCGAAGGCGACGAGCTGGTAATCAGCCATCATCCCAGCCCCTCCGGCGATCCGACCATCGAAGTCAGGGGTCTGGCGTGGTGGCCGAATGAGTCGATGATAGTCTGCGGGGTCGGCGAGCGTATCTACGCATACGACCCGGCGACGGGAGATAGCTACATGCTGGCCGTCCCGCCCTGGCCGTTGTCCACCAGCCCGCCCCGGAGCATCGACCGCATCTGGGTATCAGGCGATGATATCTACGGCGTGGCCTTGACCACGGCGGACGCCGGGCTGACGGCCGAGAGCTACATCGTCAAGGCCGACCTATCGAGCTGGAGCCGGGCAACGATGAGCCCGACGCCGGTGGCGTATACGGCCTACGAGGACGTCCCGCTGCGGCTGTACAACGCCGGTCAGGTCAAGATCGAGGCCAAAGAGGCCCAGTTCTACGACCGGGACAACGGTTACCTGGCGTGGGCACAGGTCATCGGCGCCGCTGCCCCGGAGCGCCCGGAGATCGGCTGGGGCCTGCACATCCTGACCGACGGGACGTTCTACGTTGCGCCCCGCCGTTGGGAGGTTCGCTATTACGGCGCCCCGCCGGGCTATGACTATACCACGGTCGAGCCGGGCTACGCCGGGCGCAACCTGTACCTGGCCGACGAGACGGAAGTGGCGGTCGAGTACGAGGGGGCGGGCCGTCGGCAAGCGGACGTAATCTGCTACCGCCAGCCGGGGCCGCTGGGCTATTACGTTCCCAGCACGGCCGTCGTTACCACCGGGGGCTCGAAGGTCGAGGACCTGGGCAACGGCCGCCCCGACGCCGAGCGGGTGGGGACGTTACCGTTGACCTTGCCGCCGGGCTACTACTCTTTCATCAGCGCCGGGCAGGGCTACGATCCAGAGGCCGATGACGAGGTTGCCGAGCGCGTCGACGGCTTCAGCATCGTCTTCTCGCAGCCGCAGCGTCGGGTCGAGGCCGTCAAGACGGACGCCGCCGATAACCCCCTAACAGCTGAGGACGCTGTTGACCCGGCGCTGTTCGAGAAGCCGTTGGGGCCGCTGGTCGCTACCGGTGATAACGAATGGGAGCGGGTCTTCATCCGCGACGTATCGGAGGGGGATCGGGTCGAAGTTGCCGGGTTCCCGGCCCATGCCTATGACATCCACCTGGCCCGTGCCGGCGCCGACGAAGTCTACTGTGTTTTCGCCCGCGACGACGGGCTGACCGGGGCCTACGGCCGGACGGAGCCGCTGGTCGAGACGGAGGTCGGCGTCTGCCGGGGCTCCGGCACCAGCTGGACCTATCAGCGCCTCTACACCCTGAGCGGTTGGAATAACACGCTGGCCCATAACGAGGCCGAGCACTCGCATTACCGCCCGACCTGCATCGCCTACGCCGCCGGTAAGCTGTATTTCGGCGTGGTCGAGACTGTTCAACGCTTCGTCGACGCCGGGGTCCGGGTCCACAGCGCCTACACCAGCTGGACGGAAGACGACGGCGACTACTACGCCGACGAGGCCCGCATCCTGATCGAGGGTCACCACGTCGACGACTTCGAGGTTGGTCAACGCATTCGCCTCTGGCCGGACCAGCCGGAGCTGTTCGCCTACGCCCCCCTGCCCCGGACGATCACCAACGTCGACTGGACGAACGATTACGGCGGCGAGTACCGGACGCTGGTCAACGTCGAACCCTTCCTGGACGTGACCAGCGGCGAGCTGGACCCGGACGAGCGGGTTATCACTCGCACCGCCGGCGAGACGCAGGGTATCGAGGAGTACCGGGCGGACAACTCGCTATTCGAGTGGGGAGCGCCGACTATCCAGCACGAGGCGGCCCGCGAGCAGCGCACCCGGTTCTACCGCCTCGACCTGACCACCCTGGCGGGCCTGACGGAGGTCGACAACGGGCAGGTCGAGGCTACCGAGACGGTGACCCCGGAGGTGGACGGCGACCGGGCGGTTGTCGAACTGGGCAACGCCTACCCTACCGACGTTGCATTGACCCTGGGCTCCAGCGCGGTAATCTCGACCTTGGACGAGGACGAGCGGGACAAGACGGGCGCCGGCCGGGTGTACCTGTCCCGCCGCTACGCCGGGCTGGAGCTGACCGCGACGTACAACTATTACGATCCGGCGCTGCGCTTCGAGCGGGCGCTGGCCGTCGGGGAGACCTGCTACTTCACCAGGGGCAAGGAGCTGCTGGACACCGCCGGTGACTGCGGCGACGTACACTACCAGGCGTCCGGGGTCGTATCACCGCTGGTAATCGCCCCGACGCCGCCGCTGCGCCTCTACGGTGTAGCGGAGGGCGGCGGCGGGCTGCTGTTCCAGCTGTCCCGGCGCTTGAGCGGCTTCGTCGGCGACCGCACGGGCTGGGCGAGCAAACCCGTGCCGTCCTGTCTCTCGGAGCTGGCCCTGGCCCTGGGCTGCGTGTTTTGGGTCGACGCCGGCGGGGGGTTGCACTTCGTGCCTCGAGGTTGGCGGCGCAACCGGCACGTTATCGCCGCGACGGAGATCACCGACTACACCGAGCCGGGGGCCTGGCAGGTTCCGGCCAGCGCGGTTACCGTGAGCTGGCCGGGCGGAGAGGCCACCGTGGGTAGCCTGTCGGCGACGCGAGCCGTGGTTAACGAGTCGTTCACCGCCGACCTGGTGACCAGCGCGGGCTGGGCCGGGCTGCTGGCCGATCACCTGCATGAGCGCCTGACAGGGTCGGCCTACCGCGCCGAGGCGACCCTACGGGACATCCGGCTGGACATCGAGGTCGGCGACGGGGTGCAGTTGGCCCTGACCGGCACAATCAGCGTCGACGACGGCATCGGCACCGTGGTCGGCATGAGCATCGCCCCCGGTCAGACGATGCTGACGGTGGGGGTGTAACGATGATCACCGGTCACATTCGCGGCAACACGGTGTTCTGGACCGGTCAAGCGTGGCACTACCTGGACGACGGGGTTGCGGTTGATGACGACCCGGACCGTCCGTGTGCCCGCTGCGGCCGCCCGCCGACCCCGGAGGGTCACGACGCCTGTCTCGGCCATATCGGCGGCGCATCGAGCGCCTGTTGCGGTCATGGAGTGGAGCGCGGGTACGTGAAAACGCAAAACGAGGGAGCTAATTAAATGGGATTGCCTAACGTAGCCTGGGGCGGGACCGACTCCGGCGGCCAGCTGCGGCCGAAGGTCAGCTTTTCCGGCGACTACGCCGGGGCGCACTCCGATGTGACCCTACCCGCCGACGGCTTCACCGGCCTCGACGAGGACTGGGTCCCCGAGGAGCTGGTCAACACCGCGCTGGACAGCCGCCGGACCACCAGCGCCGCGCTAATCGGCTTCCGGGGCCGCTTCACTGTTCGCTACGCCGTGGTCGACGCCGGGGATCGTCAGACCCTGGCCCGGCTGGTCAACCTGGCCGATACCCTGTGGTTCTACCCGCATTCGGATGCGGCGGTCCGCTACGAGACGCGCATCGCCGCGCACTCGGGGCTCACCCAGCAGCTAGGCGGGCGGCCCATCGCCTATGGCCCCTGCTCGATCACCTTTGAAACGACCAAGCTCTACAGCGGCGTCCCACGAGACGAGGACCATTCGCACTTCTCCGACTCGACGGAGGGTAGCTACGTTGCCGCCGACGAGGTTGTCCATTTTGCCGACTCGACTGAAGGCGGTTACGCCGACGACGATGAGGTCGGGCACTTCAACACAAGCGAGGAATAA
>WJLX01000023.1 GCA_014728225.1 Candidatus Coatesbacteria bacterium
CCGCCGGAACTGGCACGGTTTTTGCACCTCAGCGACCGTTGAGAACGATGATAACGGTCGGCTTCCGCAAAAACCGTGCCAGTTCCGGCGGCGGGGCAGTCGATTTCGGCGGTGTCGGTGTGAGACGAGCCCGCCGCGGGGCGGGCTCTTCGGCTGGGTTTGGGCGGGTGCTTAGAGGTCCGGCTCGACGGTCAGCTCCTCGTCGCTTCCCGCGTCCTCGTCGACGGTCAGCAGCTCGTCGTCGGGTCGTGGTCGGCCGCCGTTGCGGCTGCTGAAGTGGTAGAGTCGCCAGACGAGATTGATCTCGCAGGTCGGGTTGGCGCTCCAGTCGGGGTGGGGGCGGCGCTGTTTGAAATCGTAGAGGTCCAGCAGGCCGCTCATCGCGGCGACATAGGGCAGGCTGACGGTCTCCGGGGCCAGGGCGCCGCTGTCGAGGAGTTCGAGGGGGCCGGCCTGGGGCTCCTCGGCGGTGTCCCAGCCGTTGTTGCGGCCGTGTTCGTAGAGACGGCGCTCGTCGTCGTTCTTGGTGTAGCCGAACCACCAGCCCGGGTAGACCATCAGTACCATCCCGGTGTCGGTGGCGTACTCGCCCAGGGGTGTCAGGTCGAGGGCCTCGGGCCGGCGCAGGCCGTCGAGGCTGGTCACCAGGTTGAAGCTGCGTGGCCGGGGGCGGACGACATGGTCGCCGTTGCCGGCCAGGGCGGGCAGGGTGCCGACGTAGATGCTGACGTTGCGCCGGCCGAGGGCGTAGAGGCCGGCGTTGGCGATGATGCACTGGGTCTGGGAGCGGTCGAGGGCCACCACGTGGGCGAAGCGCTCGGCGAGGGCGTCGGTGTAGAAGCCCAGGCCGCAGCCGATCTCGAGGGCGGCGCCCTCCATCTCGGCGGTGCCGAGGACCTCGCGGGCGAAGGCTTCGCGACGTTCCAGCTCGGGGGCTTCGGCGGTGAGCTGGGGTCCGTAACGGCGGGCGATGGTCTGCTGGGCGTCTAGACCCAATGAAGCGGGATAATCGGGCATCCGGCGGGTTCCCCCTTGGCAACGGCGGGTGATCGTCTTACAATGCAGTTGGCGCGGCGAGCCCCTGACGGCGGCAAGCCGGATCGATATCAGTTTAGCAGTATATGGCGTTTCTTCTCCAGCCCGGGCGGTTTTTTTCCGGATTCGTCCGGCGGTTCGACCGTATCCGTCAGGGCGGTGCGTTAGGATAAGAATCGACACGGTAAAGAACAGCACCGCGGGAGGTTGATGATGGAATGGTTGCCCTGGGTCATCGGTGGAATAATTGGTCTCATCGTCGGCGGGATCATCGCCGGTCTGCTGGCGCGGCTGCGTCGCGGAAACGCCGTCAGTCGGGCGCAGCACGACGAGGTCGTCCAGCAGCGGGTCACGCTGGAGGAGCGGGTCTCCCAGCTCGAGCAGCGCCGCCAGGAGTTGAGCGGCGAGAACCGCCAGCTGGACGAGCGGCTGGATTCCCTGGAACGCCAGAAAGCCGCCGCCGAGGCCACGCTCAAGGCGGAGCGCGACAACCTGGCCGAGCAGAAGAGGTTGCTGGACGAGGCGGAGAAGAGGCTCAAGGACGCCTTCACCGCCCTGGCCGCCGAGGCCCTCGGCAAGAGCAGCGAGTCCTTCCTCAAGAGCGCCGAGGAGCGGCTCAAGGGGACGACGAAGCCGCTGACCGAAAAGCTGGAGCAGTACCGCCAGTTGACTCAGAAGATCATCGGCGACTACGGCGGTGTCGACAAACAGTTGGACAAGCTGGACAAGCAGACCCGCCTGCTGGTGGACGCCCTCAAGCGTCCCCAGGTCAGCGGTCGCTGGGGCGAGACCACCCTGCGGCGCCTGGTCGAGCTGGCCGGGATGTCCGATTACTGCGACTTCGACGAGCAGGTCACCGTGAGCGGCGAGCAGGGCCGCCTGCGGCCGGACATGGTCGTGCGCCTGCCCAACGAGCGGGTGGTCGTCATCGACGCCAAGACCTCGGGGGACCATTACCTCAAGGCCCTGGAAGCCGACACCGACGAGGACCGGGCGGCGGCGATGAGCGAGTACGCCCGGACCGTCAAGGATCGCCTGAACGAGCTCTCGCGCAAGGGTTACACCGAAATGTTCGAGCACACCCCGGAGTTCGTCGTCCAGTTCCTGCCCAACGAGGCCTACTTCGTCGCCGCCCTGGACATCGATCCCACGCTGATCGAGACCGGCTGGAAACAAGGCGTCATGCTGGCCTCGCCGACTACGCTGATCTCCCTGCTGCTGGCCGTGGCCCAGGGCTGGAAGGAAGAGAAGCTCAAGGACACCGTCGAGCTGATCGCCAAGGAGGGCGGTGAGCTCTACGACCGGCTCTGCATCATGGGCGAGCACGTCGTCGATCTGGGCAAGAAGCTCAACGGCGCCGTCTCCTCCTACGATGACTTCGTCGGCTCTGTCGAGGGACGGCTGCTGCCCTCCGCCCGGCGGCTCAAGGAGCTCAGCGCGAGCACCAGTCGTCCATTGCCCGAGATGAACCCCTTGGCCCGCCACAGCCGCGTCGCCACGGCCGCCGAGCTCACCGCCGGAACCGCCGCCGAGGCCGAAGCCGACAGCGATTCCGGCGTCGAATCTTACGACGGGAACGGCGCCTGAGGCGCCGCCGCCATGCTGGCCTTCACCGGGCGGTTTTGTTAGAATGCGGACGGTTTGAACCGTCCGCTTCACTTTTTTTCGGTACCCTCACCAGGAGGCATCAATGCCCAAGATGCTGGAGATTCGCTGGCACGCCCGCGGCGGCCAGGGCGCGGTCACCGCTTCGAAGGTCCTGGCGGACGCCGCCCTCGAGTCCGGCAAGTACGTCCAATCCTTCCCGGAGTACGGCTCGGAACGCATGGGCGCACCGATCAAGGCCTTCAACCGTATCAGCGACGAACCGATCATCATCTACTCCCAGGTCACCGACCCGGACATCGTCGTCGTTCTCGACGAGACCCTGCTGACGAACATCGACGTGGCCGAGGGTCTGGTCGACGACGGGATCATCCTGATCAACACCGAGGCCTCCCCGGCCGAGATCCGGCAGAAGATCGTCAACGGCTCCAAGTACCGCATCTTCACTATCGACGCCACGAGGATCAGCCGCAAGCACCTGGGGCGGCGGATGCCCAACACGCCTACCATCGGCGCGCTGACCAGCCTGATCGACCTGCTGGGCTCCCGGGAGATCGCCGACAGCTTCAGCCGCAACTACAGCCAGAAGTTCGCCAAGGACGTCGTCGAAAGCAACGTCGAGGCGATCCTCGAGGCCGCCGAGGCCGTCTCCGACGCCGCCGAGGCCAAGGGCGAGGGCGGCCGTGAGGAGATGGCTTCGAGCTGGACCGGCACCGAGCCCTACACCAAGCTGCCCCGGGCCGGGGTCATCGTGGCCAGCGACAAGCACGAGCACATCTACGCCGGCAACTCCGACGACTACAACACCGGCGCCTGGCGCGCCGACCGGCCCGTCTGGCACGAAGACAAGTGCATCCACTGCTTCCGCTGCTTCATCTTCTGTCCGGACTCGGCGATCACCTTCGACGCCGAGACGCGCAAGGTCACCGGCCACGACTACTTGCACTGCAAGGGTTGCGGTCTGTGCGCCGAGGTTTGCCCGGACAAGGTCCGCGCCATCACCATGACCAAGGAAACCGTCGAGTAACCTTTCAGCGTTCAGCTTTCGTCGTTTCCGCGCCTTTCTCCGCCTGCGCGGCGCGACGATAAGGAGGATAACGTGGCAGAGAAGACCCTAGCCCTGACGGGCAATCAGGCGGTCGCCTACGCCATGATGCAGATCAACCCCGACGTGGTGGCGGCCTACCCGATTACCCCGCAGACGGCCCTGATGCAGAAGTTCGCCGATTTCCATTCCGACGGCGACGTGGACACCGAGCTGGTGCTGGTCGAGAGCGAGCACTCGGCGATGAGCGCCTGCGTGGGCTCCTCGGCCGCCGGGGCGCGCACGATGACGGCCACCAGCGCCAACGGTCTGGCGCTGATGTTCGAGATCGTCTACATCGCCGCCTCGACCCGGCTACCCATCGTCATGCCCGTGGTCAACCGGGCCCTGTCGGCGCCGATCAACATCCAGTGCGACCATTCCGACTCGATGGCCTGCCGCGACTCGGGCTGGATCCAGCTCTACAGCCGCAACGCCCAGGAGGCCTACGAGAACACCATCATGGCCGTCCGCATCGCCGAACACCCCGACGTGCTGCTGCCGACGATGGTCTGCCTGGACGGCTTCATCACCTCCCACGGGATGGAGAACGTCACCGTCTACGACCACGGCAAGGTGCAGGAGTTCATCGGCACCTACCATCCGACCAACCACCTGCTCGATCCCGAGCTGCCGGTGACCATCGGCCCGCTGGACTTCTCCGACTATTACTTCGAGCACAAGCGCGGCCAGATCGACGCCATGAACGCCGCCCGCGACGTGATCCTCGAGGTCTCCCGGGAGTTCGGTGACGAGTTCGGCACCCGGGACTACGGCTACTTCCGCACCCATCACCTCGAGGACGCCGAGACGGCGATCGTGGTGCTCAACTCGACCGGCGGCACCGTCGAGTACATGATCGACGAGCTGCGCGGCCGCGGCGAGAAGGTCGGCGGTCTGTTCCTGCGGACCTTCCGGCCCTTCCCCGGTGAAGAGCTGGCCGAGGCCCTGGGCCATGTCAAGGCCGTGGCGGTGATGGACCGCATGGAGAGCTTCGGCGCCCTGGGCGGTCCGGTCTACAGCGAGCTGCGCTCGGCCCTCTACGACGCCGGCGCCCGACCCGGGATCGTCAGCCGGACCTACGGCTTGGGCGGCAAGACCGTCGACAACGAGCACGTCGAACAGCTCTACGGCGACCTGCAGAAGCTGGCCGCCGGCAAGGAAATCGAGCAGTACGGTTACATCAACCTGCGCGTGCCCGACGGGGCCGCCGTTTAACCCGGGAGGTGTCAAGCATGGCAAGCTTCAAGGAAATCGCCGCCACCACGCCGCAGCGCCTCGCCGGGGGTCACCGGATGTGCGCCGGATGCGGCGCCACGATGATCATGCGCCAGGCCCTGCACAGCCTCGAGCCCGAGGACGAGCTCGTCGTCACCGCGGCCACGGGCTGCATGGAGGTCTCGACCACCATCTATCCCTACAGCGCCTGGCGCTGCTCTTACATCCACAACGCCTTCGAGAACTCCGGAGCCACCTGCTCCGGCGCCGAGACGGCCTACCGGGCCCTGAAGAAGAAGAACCGCGTCGAGGCCAACTACAAATTCCTGGCCTTCGGCGGCGACGGCGGCACCTACGACATCGGTCTGCAGAGCCTCTCCGGAGCGATGGAACGCGGGCACGACATGGTCTACCTGTGCTACGACAACGAGGCCTACATGAACACGGGCTACCAGCGCTCCGGGGCCACCCCCCACGCCGCCAGCACCACCACGGCGCCGGCCGGCAAGGAGTCCTACGGCAAGGTTCAGTTCAACAAGGACCTGACCGGGATCATGACCGCCCACCGGCTGCCCTTCGTCGCCCAGGCCGTGGCCAGCAAGCCCCAGGACTTCATGCGCAAGATGAAGACCGCCTTCTACACCGAGGGCCCCTGCTTCGTCAACGCCCTGTCGCCCTGCATCCCCGGCTGGCGCGTCGCCCCCAACCAGAGCTTCGATCTGGCCGAACTGGCCGTCGAAACCTGCTTCTGGCCGCTCTACGAGGTCGTGGACGGCGAGTGGAAGCTGAACTACAAACCCAAGGAGAAGAAGCCCGTCGTCGATTGGCTGATGCTTCAGGGCCGCTTCCGCCACCTGTTCAAGCCCGACCTGCGCCAGGATATCATCGACGCCATCCAGCACGAGGTCGACCGCCGCTGGCACGAGCTGTTGCTCAAGTGCGGCGAGGGAGCCTAGCTAAGAAACAGATAAGTGCTGCTCCCCGCCGCTGAAGCTGGGAGCAGCATGCATCTCTTGCCAGACGACGGCGGTCCCGGACGGGGCCGCCGCTGGTTAGATAAGGCCCGTAGGGGCTGGGTTTTCATCCCGCCCGCGGCGGGATCGTTAAGGCATCATGTAACCTGAGCGGACCAGATGAGCAGTGCATCCTGCGGGTAGTCGGGAGTGTTTTCGTCGTCGCGATGCTTGAAGCGGAACGACCCTTCTCTGATAAAGCGCCTGAAGTTGCGTTTGAAGCCAGCGTGAGCGG
>WJLX01000024.1 GCA_014728225.1 Candidatus Coatesbacteria bacterium
AACCGTGCATATCCACCGGCCCGACGGAGCGCCGTCAATACTTGAGCTTCCACTTGAGGTTGAGCTGGTAGGTCATCTCGCCCTCCTCCTCGGTGGTCTGGCCGATGGCGGAGAGGTTGTCGGTGATGAAATACTCGACGGCCAGGCTCTGGTTGCCGCGGTTGAGGACGTCGCGGCTGTAGCTGACGTAGAGGTCACGTAGCAGGTACTTGCCGACGGTGACGTTGAGGCTGTCGAAGGCGCCGCCGTCGCCGAGGGCGCTCTCCAGCTTGAGGGTGTCCAGACCGGCGGCCTCCCGGGCCAGGCGGCGCAGCTTGTTCTGGATGAAGCCGGCCAGGACCATGGCGGCCTGGCCCCCGGCGTGCCCGGCGGCGCCGCCGGCGCCCTGATCACCCAGCATGCCCTGGTACTCGTCCCAGGTCATGTCCATGGCGATCAGCATGATGATGTCGCGCTCGGGCAGAGCGGGATCGCTGGTCAGGACGACCTCGGGGTTGGACAGGGTGCCCAGGATGCCGACGCCGATCTCCATTTCCTCGCCGGCGCCCTCGCGATCCCGGCTGCGGATCCTTGTCGAGGCTTCGATGTTGAGATCGGGATCGGGGGGGATGCGCCGCCCGAAGGCGATGGTGCCCTCGTCGATGTCGAAGGCCTTGTCGAGGAAATAGACACTGCCGCGAACGGTATTCAACCGGCCGCCCAGGGCCAGCTCCTCGCCCAGCAGGGTCAGCTTGAGGTTGGCCGAGACCTCGAGGTCGATCATCTCGGAACGCACCCAGAGGTTGCGCTCGGCGACGATCTCGAGGCTGACGTCGAGGGGGGCCTCCGCGGACTTGCCCGGGGGGGTGCGCTTGCCCACGGCGACGCCGCCGCCCATGATCACGTCGATATTGCCCTCGAGGACCTCGACGCGGCCGTTGAGCCGCGGACCGGCCTCGTCGCTGACGAAGCGGACGTCGAGGTCGCAGCTGCCGGTGAACAGGTCGGCCAGGTTGCGGAACTCCAGGCCGTCACCGGTGAGCTGGAAGTCGGCGTGTTGGGTGTCGGCGTACTCGAAGACGCCATCGCCGCTGAGCCGACCCTCGCCCAGGCGAGCGGCGAGTTGCAGCAGCCGGACCTCGCGGGGGTCGGCGGCGAAGCGGAGATCCAGGTCCGTCAGTTCGACCCCGGCCTCGTCGTAGATCACGCGCTCGGCGATCAGCTTGCCGGTGCCCTGGATCCGGGGCTCGTTGAGGCTGCCCTCGACCAGGCCCTCGACGGTCAGCTCGCCGCCGTCGAACTCCAGCCCCGGGGGCAGGAAGGGCAGCTCGTCCAGCGGGAAGCCGTGGGCGCCGAAGGCCAGCCGTAGCGGGCGCTCGGCGTCGTCGAGTCCCAGCCGGCCGGCGGCGTCGATGTTGGCGCCGCCCAGCTCGGCGGTCAGGGATTCGAGCTGCAGCTCGCGCTCGTTGAGAGCACCGACCATGGTAAAGCCGTCGAGGGCGAAGTCTCGGTAATGCAGCCCGTCGGCCTCGAGTTCGACACGGCCCAGTTCGCCGGCGACCTCCGTCCTCAACGGCGCCGTGCCGTCGAGGGCGGCCAGCAGTTCGGAGAGGGCCACCCCGCCGGTCAACTCGGCGTCCAGTGCGGCCCGTTCGACCCCCTGCTCACCGTAGACGAAGTCGTCGACGTCCAGCTCGAGATCGAAGATCGGCGCCTGCGGGGAGCCCATCGCCGTCAGGCTGAAGACCGCCCGTCCACCGAGCTCCTCGTCATCGGTCAGAGCGACGGCTTCGCCGAGAACGCCCAGGTCGAGCCCCGGCGAAGCGGCGTCGAAGTCGAAGCGCTCCTCCTCCAGCTCGAAATGCCCCGCCAGGCGCAGCTCGCCAGCGTTGCTGACCAGGGTCAGCGGCTCCAGCTCCAGGCTGGAATCGCTCAGCGCGACGACGAAGGGCTCGGCGATCTCGACGCGCAGCCGGTTGTGCTCCAACTCCAGCCGCTCTCCGGCGGCGTCGAAGCCCGTCTCGGTCAGGCTCAGCCGCCCGGCGAAGCCCAGGCGGGTCTGGTCGTCGTAGATCAGCCGCAGATCCTCGAGACGGGCCTCGCCCTCGGCGTAGTCCCCGGTGAGTTCCAGCTCGGCGATGCGCTCTTCGTTCACGCTCAGCCCCCGGGCTTGCAGCCGGCCGTCGAAGCTGGGTCCGGCGCTCCAGCCGAAGCGCCCCTCGACCCGGGCCCGCTCGACGCCGTAATCCTTGTAGCGGCCGTTGTCGACGCTCAGCACGGCATCGAGGGCGTCGCGGCGCTCGAGGGGCAGTTGCAGAACGCCCTCGACGCTGAGTCGCTCGACGCCGCCGGCGTCGTAGACCGTGTTGCGAAGCTGTACGCCGTAGCGGATGCGGGCCTCGGTGGGAGGTCCGCCGACGTCGAGGGACAAATCGCCCCGGCCGGCCAGGCCCTCGAGGCCGGTCAGTTCCCTCAGTTGCGCCAGGCGCAGGTCGCCGCCGCGCAGCTTCAGCTCCAACTCGCCGCCGCGCAGGCCGCCGGTCAAGTTCAGGCGTCCGCCGGCCACCCGGATGAGGCCCCGGGTCAGGGTCAGGTCGTTGATATCGCCCAGGGCGGCCAGCTTGACCCCCTGGATGTCGACGCCGCCCAGTTCGCCGGGGAACAGCTCCAGCTCCAGGCTGTGCTCGCCGGGTTCGTTGGCGACGCTCTCCAGGCGCAGACGACCGTTGAGGTCGCCGGGCAGGGCTCCGGCATGGGTCGGGGCCAGCTCCGCCGGGTCGATGCCGTAGAAGTTAAGCTGGCCGGCCAGGCTCGGCTGCTCGCCGTTGAAGTCCAGCTCGGCCCAGCCCTTGGCCCGTCCGCCGCCACGGCGCAGGCGGAAATCGTCGAGGTACAGGGTGCGCTGGGAGAAGACGCCGCGCATCGCCAGCTCGTCGAGGAGGTAGCCGGCGGCGTTGGGGTTGCGCAGCGCCAGGTCCATTTCGGCCCGGGGATCGGAGAAAGGTCCGCTGAGGTGGCCGCGGACCTCGACCCCGCCGGCCAGGGGCAGACCCGGGTCCAGGGTCTCGCGCAGCTCGTCCAGGGAGACGTTGGGCGCCACCAGCTCCAGGTCCAGGGTCTCCTCGTCGGGGTAGACCGAGCCCTCGAGGCGCATCAGGGAGCCCAGGGTGGCCACGGTCATCCGCTCCAGGCGCAGCGGCCCGGCGTCCTCGATCCGCACAGAGCCCTCGACCCAGAAGGCCGGGATGTCGAGGTCGTCGAGGGCGCCGTGGAAGTCAAGCTCGCTGAGGTGGATAAGCTCGGACTCGATCTCCAGGCCCAGGCTGCCGCTGAGCCCGCCGACGGTGAAGCTCGAGCCGTCGGCGGCCAACACCGTTACGTCGCCGCCGATCAGGCGGATGTTTTCGATGACCAGAGGCGAGTTGGGCTTTTCGGGTTCCGAGGGCGGAAACAACAGTTCGATGTTGGAGCCGCCGTCGGCGTAGGCCTCGTAGACCACCCGTACGCCGGTCAGTTGGGCCAGACGCAGCTGAGGCGTACCGAAGGCCGCCTCGAACAGGTTGAACTCCACGCTGCATTCGTCGATGCTCAGGAAGCGGGGTTCCCGGGAGCCCGGCGGGTTGGCGATGCTGAACCCGCTCAGCGTGGCGTCGCCCAGCAGGCTGCCCGACAGCTCGCCGATCTCCAGCTCCAGGGCCAGGGATTCGCTCAGGATGTCCTCGATCAGCCCCGCCAGCCAGCGCTTGACCATCGGCGTTTGCAGCAGGACGACGAGGATCACCAGCAGGATCAGCAGCACGAGCAGTACGCGCACCACCACCCGGACCGTCTTGCGCAGCCAGTCCGGCGGTTTCCAGCGGTGCAGCCGCTCGAAGAATCGTTCCAGGGCGTTCATCGCTTGGCTCATCACCTCGGCGGCGATTGTAACTCATCGCGGGGCCGGAACCCAGCGCCATCCTGAGAGCCCCGGTTCCGCCGTCCACCCGGTCACCCCTTGACGCTCGGGCCGGACGGCCGTATAATCGCCCCTGTTCTTCTTCAGCCTACGTCAAACCGACGCCCGGCATTCCCGGCGTCCCCAACCCGCGGACCCCATGGACTACACCCTGCTGTTCTACGCCGTGCTCAGTCTGGGCGGGCTGGGCCTGCTGTTCGGCCTTGGCCTGGCCGTGGCGGCCAAGAAGTTCGCCGTCGAGGTCGATCCCAAGGTCGAGGAGATCCTCGAGTTGCTCCCCGGTGCCAACTGCGGCGGCTGCGGCTACCCCGGCTGCTCCGGCTACGCCGAGGCCGTGGCCTCCGGCGAGGCCCCCGTCACCGGCTGCGCCCCCGGCGGTCCCGAACTGGCCGAGCAGATCGGCAAGGTCCTCGGCGTCTCCGTCGACGCCGCCTCGCGCAAGGTGGCCGTCGTGCGCTGCCGCGGCGACCGCGACAACGCCCGGGACGCCTTCACCTACTACGGCGTCCCGACTTGCCGCGCCGCCGACCAGCTCGACAACGGACCCAAGGCCTGCGTCTACGGTTGTTTGGGCTTCGGCGACTGCGTCGAGTCCTGCAAGTTCGACGCCCTGCTGATGGGTGACAACGGCTTGCCCGTCGTCATCGACGACAACTGCACCGCCTGCGGCGCCTGTGTCGAGGCCTGCCCCCGGGGCATCATGGAGCTGATGCCCGCCGACGAGCCCGTCTTCCTGGCCTGCATCAACCGCGACCGCGGCAAGTCCGTCAAGGATGTCTGCCGCGTCGGCTGCATCGGCTGCACCCTCTGCACCAAGGAGAAGGGCAACCCCAACGGCGGCATCGTCATGGACGGCGCCCTGCCCGTGTTGGACTTCGGCCACGAGGGCCACGACTTCTGCGATCCGCTGCGCGCCTGCCCGATGAACTGCTTCGTCCGCCGTCTGCCCGTCGAGGACGCGGCCCGCAAAGACGAAGACGCCGCCTGAGGCGGCGGCGCGTCACCGGCCTTTGCAATACCATACCGCGGGGCTTCTCGGCCACGCGGTTTTTTTCGACAGCGTTTCTCCACCGACTACCCGGGCAATCACTCGTTGGAGTGAGGTTAGTCTCGGTATCCAGCGGACACGGCTCCAGTCGGGGTCTGGCTGGATGTCGCGCAGAACCCATCGACCCTGAACACTCCTGCTGAACGACTGCCTGACTGCTGTTTCCCCCATGTCTCTTGATAACCCGCTGCCGCTGGTCTCGGCGAAGGACAGGCTGAAGTGTCAGACAGGCGCCGAGATGCCTTATCGACATCTTCTTGCTCGTTACTGCTTAGTTACTCTACAGGGGGATGGCTGTTGAGGCGTGTAGCAGTAACGGTGTGCCTTGGTTGACTCATACGCCGACACCGCGCCGTCCAGCGTCGTCAATGGAAGCCACCGCAGGGGATATCGTCGAAGCCCCGAAGCGTTGCGGCGCCCGGCGGGCAACCCCGGCTTCCGGCCGTCGGCATTCGCGGCGCGTGCTTGAGAACCGGGCGGGGGCTGTTGGGCTCCCCGCCCGGTTCTCAAGCACGTTGAACGACCGCCGCTTCAGCGGCGCCGTTTCTTGCGACGTCGTCCGCCCCGGCGGGAGCGCTTCTTCTTCTCCCGCTCCCGGCGGCGCAGCTCCTTGAGAGCCTCGGCGGCCGCCAGGGCCTCGGCGCCTTTCTTGGTGGTGTCGACGCCCTCGCCGCAGGGCGCGCCGTCGACCAGGGCCCGGGAACGGTACAGCCGGCGGTGGTCGGGGCCCTCGACGGTGACCTCGTAGGTCGGCAGGGTGATATCGTGGCGGTGGCAGTACTGCTGCAGGTCGCCCTTGGGGTCGTCGACGGCCTCGATCAGCTCCTCGAACAGCAGCTCCCGGGCCACCCGGGCGGCGTGGTGATAGCCGGCGTCGATGAACAGAGCGCCGAAGAGGGCCTCGAAGGCGTTCTCGAGGTTGGAATCCCGGTCGGCGCCGCCGGATTCCCGCTCGCCCTTACCCAGGTAGAGCAGCTCGCCGAGCTCCAGCTCCCGGGCCCGTTGGGCCAGGTTGTCGCCGCAGACCATCGAGACCCGCTTCTCGGTCAGGTCGCCCTCGTTGCCCGTCTGGTCGACGTGGTAGAGGAACTCGGCCACGGCCAGATCGAGAACGGCGTCGCCCAGGTACTCCAGCCGCTGGTAATGACCCTCGCAGCCCTCGTTCTCGTGATAATAGGAGGGGTGGGTCAGCGCCTTGCGCAGCAGCTCGAGGTTGCCGAAGCGATGCCCGGTGATCTCCTCGACGGCGTCGAGGATATACAGATCGTCTTCATCCATCGTCTTCTTCCATCGTCGTTATCCGTTTTCTTCCAGCGTTGCCATCGGTCGTTGTCAAGGTTGGTCGGTTTCGTCCGGCGCTTGCGCTCCGCCGGTTTCCGTTCGCTCGGTTTCTTCGAGCAGCCCGGCCTCGCGCCAGAGCCCGAGGACCAGCTCGCGCAGCTCGTCCCAGCCCAGCCGGCCCGCGCCCTGCTGCCCGAGGATGGCGAAGTGCAGCGGGCGCACGAGGTGGTGCCGGTGCAGGCGGTAAAGCTCACGCAGGCGACGGCGCAGCCGGTTGCGCTCCACGGCTCCGCCGACGCGGCGGCCCGTGACCGTGCCGCAGCGCAGTCCCGTCACGCCGCGCCGCAGGTAGATCAGGCGCAGCGGACCCCGCGAGACCCGCCGGCCTGCGGCGAACAGGCGGTCGAAGTCTCGTTTCTTGAGCAGGCGCAGCTCGCGCGGATAGCCGTAACGTCCCATTGCGGCAATTCTAGTACAGCAGCGCATGAAAAAACAGCCTCGAGGGAGACCGTTTAATCTCTTGATTCCGCTGGCGGATTCGTCGACCCTGCGGGACGACGGGCTCCACTAATGGCTCAGGCGCTTGCGGCCGCGGCGACGCCGACGCGAAACGAGCTTGCGGCCGTTCTTGGTCCGCATCCGCTTGCGGAAACCGTGATCCCGCTTGCGCTTGATCTTGCTGGGCTGGTAGGTTCGTTTCATCGCTGCCTCCGTTCAAAAACCGCCGACGGCTCGTCGCCGTTTGTCTCGCTAAAGGGACGAGCAGAATAGCAGACCCCGCGGGGTATTGTCAAGTTCGCCGTCGTCGCTGGATGATCCGCCGCCGGGCAAAGGGCGCTTGACGGCTGCTCGTGGAATGCTCCACGGTCCACCCGCCGGACGAGGACGTAAGCGGGGGAGGGCCGGCGCGGTTGTTGCGCCGCCGGACCCCGCGCGGGGTCCGGCGGTAATGCAAGAACCGTGACGGCCCGGCAAAGGGCGCCGGGACCTAGAAATTCCAGCCGATATAAAACTGGAACTCGGGGTCGCGCTCGACCTCCTCGAAATCGGTCAACCAGGCCAGATCGAAGCGCAGGGCCAAGTAGCGCGCCAGGCCGACGCGAAAGCCGATACCGAAGTTGCCGGACAGGCCGGGGAAGTCCTGATCGGCGTCCCAGGCGGCGGCGGCGTCGAAGAACAGCGCCCCCTGAACCTCGTAGAAGGTCAAGGCCCCGACGGGCAGCCCGAGGGCGATATAGTCGAACAGGGGGAAGCGCCACTCGAGGTTGCCCATCGCCAAGCGGGTGCCGTGGAAGTGGCCGTAGGGGTAGCCGCGCATGGACATCGAGCCGCCGAAGTAGGCCCGCCGGGCGTCCTCGCCCTCGGCCAGGCGGCCGATCAGGCGGGCGGCCAGGGTGGTCTTGCGGCTGGTGCGCAGGTAGTAGCGCACATCACCCCACAGGCTGTAGTAGGCGCTCTTGCCGTTGGTCAGATCGAAGGTCTGACCTGCCTGGAGGTTGACGCGCATCCCGTCGATCGGCCCGATCATGTCCCAGAGGGTGGTGTCGTAGACGAAGGAGAGATAGCCCGAGCCCAGCAGACGGCTGTTCCAGTCCTCGCCCAGGTAGTCGTAGCGCTCGGACTGGCGCAGGACCAGGTTGCTCTCCAGCCGAGTGTAGCGGTTGAAGGGGTAGCTGAGTACGCCGACGCCGCCGTAGCGCCGCTCGAAGTAGGGCTGCTCGACGGTGTAGTCGTAGTAGTCGTCGACGTAGTGGAAGCCGCCGACGCCCCAGTTGAGCCGCCGGGAGAGATTGAGGTAGGTGCCGGCGACGTTGAGGTACTCGAAGAAGCCGGCCGTCGAGCTGCCGACGGAGTAGAGCTGGAGGATGATCCGCTGGTCGCCGGTCAGGTCGGTCAAGCCGACGGCGGTGCCCAGGCCGGTGCCGAACTCGGGGTCGTAGGCCGTGTCGGCGCGGATGACGTCGAGGGTGAACTCGGTCTCGTAGGGGGCGATCTCGGCGGCGATGTCCACGGTCTGCAGCGGGGCCACCCCGCCGCTTTCACCGACGGCGGCGACGCTCTCCCCGGCCGGCGCCGGGGCCAGTTCATCGACACGGTAGACGCCGAAGCCGTGGCCGACCAGGCCCTCGCAGAGCAGGTCCCCGGCCGGAGTGAAGCCGCCGCGGAAGGCCCCGGAGTAGAGCCGGGTCATCCGGGTCAACGAGCCATCGTCTTCCCGGCGGTAGAGATCGGCGGCGCCGTCGCGGTCGGAGAAGAAGTACAGCCGATCCTGGGCGTCGTAGACCGGCGCGCGGTCGGCGTAAGCACCCGTGGTGAGCTGTTCGAGTTCCCCCGTCGCCGGATCCAGCCGCCAGAGGTGGCGGTGGGGTGAGTACTCGCCGTCGGCCCGGTTCGAGGAGAAGACGATTCCGCCGTTCGGCGTGATCACCGGCTCACCGTCGAAGTAAAAATCCTCGGTCAACCGGGTGACGCGCCAGTCGGGCAGTTCGACGCGGTAGAGGTCGGCGCGTCCGGCCTCGT
The DNA here is from genome assembly GCA_014728225.1 of Candidatus Coatesbacteria bacterium. Lineage (NCBI taxonomy): Bacteria > Candidatus Coatesiibacteriota > Candidatus Coatesiibacteriota bacterium. Next base: position 8,784 of record WJLX01000024.1, read on the forward strand.
CAAGACCGCTGACGTAGAGCTCGTCGCCGGTCAGGGCCGGGGAGTAGAGGTTTACCACCCCGGGCAGGGGACGGCGCCAACGCACCTCGTCGGCGTCGACGTCATAGCAGATCAGCTCGTCGCGACCCCCTGTGGCGGCGGAGAAAACCACCCGGCCGTCGTCGGCGGCCAGATCGCTGGTGAACATGTGCAGGGACTCGAGGCTGGGGTTGCGCTCGGCGGTCAGCAAGCGCTCGGCGGCTTCGGGCTCCTCGAGCGGCGCCCAGAACAGGGCCTGGTAGCCGTAGTAGTTGGAGAGGAAGCAGTAGCCGGGCTCGCCGTTACGCTCGACGTAGACCGGCGACAGGGCGATCTCCTCTTCGCCGGTCAGCCGCTCGCCGATCTCGTCCAGACTGTGCCGCTCGGCGATCTGGGGGAAGTAGCGCCGCTTGACCCAGCGCCGCCAGTCCTCGTCGAACTCGTCGAAGGCGACGCCCAGCACGTCCGCGACGACGTCATCGAAGTACTCGTGGGTGTAGCTGCGCCGCAGCAGCTCGACCAGGGCGTCCTCGCCGAAGCGCTCGGCGATGTAGACGCAGGCCGACTGTCCCTCCTTGTAGAGCAGGAACACCGGCCCGGCGCCGATCAGCTTGCGCAGGGAGACCAGACGCTCCTCGAGGACCAGGTCGCGCATGTAGATCGCCAGCTCCGCTGAATCGCCGTCGGAGAAGTACTCGGCTAGCCCCTCGGAAAACCAGAGGTGGGGCGTGCCGTAGCTGGTGTCGCCCCGGGCCATGACATTGTCGCGCAGCACATCGAAGGCGAAGACGTGGACCAGCTCGTGGGTCAGCGTTGACGAGAAGGCCGCCAGGTCGCCGTTGTTGGGCATCACCACCCGGCCCTTGCGGAACTCGGTGAAACCGCCGACGGACTCGGGCAGCAGCATGTCGATGGTGTTGGTCTGCTGAAAGCTGGGGCCGTTGGAGTAGACGAACAGGGGAATGCGGCCCTTGACCAGGTGGCCGAAGCGCAGGGCCAGCTCGCGGAAGGCCGTTTCCGCCAGGGCGGCGGTGCGCTCGGCCAGCTCGCGCTCCTCGGGATAGAAGTGGACGTCGAAATGCTCCGTGGTCAGCACCCGCCAATCGAAAGCGCGGTAGCTGACCTTGTTCTGGCCGAAGCTGGAATAGGACGCCGCCGGAGCGGTCCCCAGCAGCAGCAAGGCGATCAGCAACCAACGGAGCTGTCCACGGTTTAGCGGCATTGTTCCTCGCGGCCCGTCGGCTTCGTCCGCAGGCCCGGGCCATAGGCCTCCGTCACCATAAGATAGCAGAAAAATCGCCGTCCGGCGAGGGCTGTTCCCGAAACGATGAATTCCCGAGGCTCAGGTCGGTAATTAAACGTCAGCAAGCGCCCCCGGGTTCCCGGCTCAGGCCTCGAGCCGGCGCAGGGCCTCGGCCGGAGCCAGGCGGGCCGCCCGGCGCGCCGGTAGCCAGGCCGCCAGCACCGCCACGCCGACGGCCACGCCCCAGCCGCCGAGCAGCAGCCACCAGGGCAGGTAGAAGAAAGTCTCGGGCATGAAGCTGAAGTCGGGAAGGTGGCTGCGCAGCAGATGGTCGCCCAGCTCGCTCAAGCCCCAGCCCGCCAAGACGCCGACGGCGCCGTTGACCGCGCCGACCACGGCGGCCTCGCCGAGCAGCAGGCCGCGGATGTCGCCCCGGGTGCAGCCCAGGCAGCGCAGCAGGCCGATCTCGGCGCTGCGCTCGGTGACGATGAGGCTGAAGTTGTTGAAAATGCTGAAGGCGGCGATCAACAGCATCAGCACGCCGACGACGGCCAGCACGGCGGTGATGGTGTCGATGGTCAGGCCGGCCTTCTCGACGGCCTCACGGCTGGATTCGGTCTCGAAACCGGCCTCCCGGGCGAAGGCCCCCACGCCGGCGGCGGTGTGTGAATCGCGGCAGACGACGTAGGCCTTGGAGTAGCGCTCAGCCCGGGAGCCCGTGGCTCGAACCGTGGCCTCCTGCAACACCTCCAGGGGGATGGTGACGCCGATCAGCATCGCTTTGGGCGAGAAGCCCACCACCCGACCGGTCAGCCTGGTGACCGGTTTCTGCTCGAAACTCGAACGACCCAATTGCAGACCGAAACTGGTCCCCAGGACCTCCTCCGGGGTGAAGGACGGCAGGTCGTTGCCCGGGGCGAAGACCTCGTTGTAGAAATCGACGAGTTCGCTGGAGATGATCACCGGAACCTCACCGGGAGCCGGCTCGACGCCGCCGTCGGAGCGGGCGGCGTCGAGCATCCGCTTATCCCAACCCGCCACGCCCAGGTCCGTGCCGAAGCGCGGCAGCTCGACGGGACCGATCTCGAGGCCCCGCAGGTGGGAGGGGATCGGCGATTCCAGGGCCGGATAGACCGCCTCGACGCCCTCGGCGCCGCGCAACAGCTCCAGGGCGGCATCGTCAAGCGGGATCGCCTCGCGCAACAGCCCCGGTTTCTCGCGCACGATCAACTCGTTGAGCGGCAGCTTGGCCAGCATGCCCTCGATTACCTCGCGCCGCACACCTTGCCCCAGGCCGACCAGGAACACCAGGGCCGCCACACCGATGGCGATGCCCAGTGAGCTGGTCACGCTGCGCCGTTTGTGACGACCGAGGTTGGCCGCGATCAGATGACGGGCGTTGGCGAGTTTCATTGAGCGGCTCCGGCGACGCCGGGAGTGGGGAAGACTCAGACTCGTCCAGTATACCGGAATCGGGACGCTTCCAACAAGGGTGCGGGGCGAACCCGCAAGACGGGCCCGGAAAACCGCCCGCCGTTCCGCCGGCTCTGCAGCCGGCGCCCGCCCCGGAACCGGCACGGTTTTTGCGGAGGCGGACCGTTATCGTCGGCCGTAACGGTCGCCGAGATGCAAAAACCGTGCCGGTTCCGGGGCGCGGTGTTCTTGGAGCGCCGCAGGTGCAGCAGGCGGTTTTCCGGGCCCGAACCGCCGACACCGGGTTACGGCGGAGCTGATCCCGAGTTCCGACCGGCGGAAAGACACAGCTTTTTCTGTAAACCTTATGGTCTGATATATCAAAGGAATACGGATGTCTGGTCTCAACAGAAGACCTGCGCTGCATGAAATGCTGCGTAACTGCGCCGATTGGCGGTCCTTGTCAGGCGACTTGCTCTGTGAATGCCCACCAGTACAGGGTTGGCACGGTCCTTGCAGTATAGTGACTCCGGAAGGAGAGAAACCATGCTGCTATTACTGATCATCCTCGCTCCCCTGCTCGCCGGACTGGTGATCCTGGTCCTGCGGCGTCACCACACCAGACCCAAGCTGCTCTGTCCGGCCTGCGGCGGCGCGGTCGAAGTGGACTTCCAGGTCTGCCCCCACTGCGGTACCGCGTTGCAATGTAGCTGTCCGGGCTGCGGCGCGGCCGTCCGCGCCCTCTGGCGGGCCTGCCCCCGCTGCGGCACCGTGTTGAAGGAGGTCCGCGATGAAGACTAAGCGGTTGATTTCGCTTATCGCCGGTGTGCTCTGTCTGGGATTGGTGGTGACGGGATTCGTCCTGCTGGGCCAAGGCTTCCGGACAGCGACCGCACCCCCGGCACCGGAGTTTCAGCGCCGGCCTCCGCCGGCCCATAACGCCCACCCGGGTGGTCCGCTCAATCCTGACGGGCAGCCCCGGCGCTTCGAGCGTGAGATCCTCCAGCGCCTGGAGCCCGACGAACGCCGACGGGCGATCCGCTTCTGGCACGGCTTGTCGCCGCAGGAGCGCCGCGCCCTGTACGACGAAGTGATCGAGCTGGAGGACGAGGCCCGGTTGGAGCGGGTGCGGGAGCTGATCGCTGACGTTCCTGCCGGCCCGCCGCCCATGCTGTGGCCCCTGTTGCTGATCGTCATCGGCAGCGCCGGCGGCGCCGTGGTCCTTTTTCTGCACCTGCTGCGCCGCGAAGGACGACGTAAAACGGCTGTCTGCCCGCACTGCGCTCGGCCCGTCGAGCGGGACTGGAATTTCTGCCCCTATTGCACCAAACGCCTCGGTGCCGGAGAGGAGGATTGATGGGGAACCTCGACCGGCGTAGCAAACTGATCAACCGGGGGACGACGCCGCGTTCCCGGGGAAAGCGAACAACGAACAACGGCGCGATCATCTTCAACCAGCGTTTCTACCACCCCTTGTACCTGGCGTTCAATTGCCAGTCGTACGGCTAGCGCCGACCAACGGCTAAGACAGAAGGAGAACCCATGAAACGGCACCTTACGATCCCCCTGGCGATAGTCCTGGCCCTGCTCGTTCCGACCCTGGCCGTCTCGGCCTGGGGCGGCGGCAACCACCCCGATAACCCCGACCGTGAGCTGCGGCTGCTGCGGGATCTCAGCGATGCCCAGCGCTCCGAGCTGGAGCAATTGCGTGAGGCCCACCGTCGCGCGGCGGAACCTCTCCACGACGAACTGCGCGCACTCTGCGCCGCCGGTGAGCGCAACTCCGAGCGGGCCCGCGAAGTCCGCGACCGATTGGAAGAACTGGTCCGCGTCCACCTGTCCCGGGCCGGCGGCGTTCTGAGCACCGAGCAGTTGAACGAACTGGCCGAGCTGGATCCCGATCATCCCCTGGTCACCGGCGAGCCGCGCCACGACATCGGCGACGGCGGACGTCAGCCCGGTCAGGGGCCCGGTCATTCCAGGCGGGGAGCCGGCAGCGGCCGGGACCGTTAACCAAGCAACCGGGGCGGTTCGCCGCCGGCGGATCGTCCCCAACCCATCCCGATGATGAAACCGATCCTGCCGATAGCATTGCTGAACCTGTTGATCATCGTGCTCCGCCTACTAACCTGACCAGGAACCAACTGATCCGTAACGAGCTTAGACTCCGCGGATCGCTGTAACAGAGGAGAAAACCATGAAGAGCACCACCCTGAAAGCCCTGACCGTGCTGGCTGTTCTCGCCACGGCCCTGTCCGCCTTTGCCCAGGGTCCCGAACCCGCTCCCCGCGGCGGCGGTCCCGGTGAAGGGCCCCGCGAGGGCGGGCAGCCCTCCCTGGCCTGCATCCCCGACATGACCGCCGAGCAACTGGAGACCATCCAGGAGCTGCGCGACGAGTTCCACGAGGCCAACGAGGACCTGCGCGATCAACTGCGCGAGGCCCGCGAGGAGTTCCGCGAGCTGTTGCGTGACGCCGATCCCGATCTGGGCGCCGTCCGCGCCGCCAAGGATCGCCTCGACGATCTGGAGACCGAGAGGCTGCTCGCCGGGCTCGAGCACCGCGGCGAGGTCCGCGACGTCCTGACCGCCGAGCAACAGGTCTTCTTCGATGAACTGCACCATGGTCGACCCGGCGGCCGTGGCGGTCGTCCCGGTATGGGCGCCGGCGGTCCCGAAGGCCCCGGTCCCGAGGGACGCTGACACACCTTGATCCGGATCGACAAGGAGCTTGCCAGCCTCCGGCGCAATCTTGGAGGTGATACCCACCGATCCGGTACGGGCCCCGCGAGGGGCCCTTTTCTTCATGCCCGGCATCCGGCGAGACCTGGGAAAACAACCCCCGGGCCTTCGCCGATGCTCGAAGCCCCGTACCGCCCGGAACTGGCACGGTTTTTGCATCTCGGCGGCCGTTGAGAGCGATGATAACGGTCCGCCTCCGCAAAAACCGTGCCAGTTCCGGGCCACCGGGCGGCGGCGTTGTGGCGGGTTTTGTTTTCCCAGGTCTCGCCGGGGTGGTGTCCACCGCTCGGTCGGGCCGTTGTAAAAGGAACGGGACGGCGCTTGGGCCGTCCCGTCGTCGGATCGTTTATGCCGCTTGTTAGTGTAAGCTCTCGCTCTCGGACAGCTCTTCGTCCGAGGAGTCGGTCGTCAGTTTGGTGGATTCTTCCAGCACGCCGTGGTCCTCGCGCTCGGAGTCGGGGTGGTAGAAGGCCCACTCGAGTCCGGCGGCGTAGCGGGCGGCCTCGCCCTCGGGTATCTCGTCGGGGGTGACGGGTAGGGCGATGCTTGAGCCGGGGACACGGGGCTTGAGCCTGGTGGGGTACATGATCATGTAGTCGCCCTTGAGCACGGCCTCTTCGGTGATCTCGCGCCAGCGGGCGGCGTTGGTGTCGAGCTTGTCGATGATGTCGGCGCGTTCGAGGATGGTCTCGGCGCCGGTGTGGGTCGGCCGGGCTTGGTGTTCGGCGACGTGGCGGCGCAGCATCTCGGGATGGTCGATGATCATGCAGGGTCGCAGCAGGTTGCCGTCGTAGGGGATCTCGCCGCGGATGGCCTTCATGAAATCGTGCTGCAGGGCCTGGGTCAGCGTCGTCTCGTAGGCGTTGTCGACGGCGAAGTGGGCGAAGACGCAGGGTTCGATGTCGCCGTTGTTGTTGACGTGGAGGTACTGGCGTCCGCCGGCCAGACAGCCGTGGGCGATGTAGCCGTCGTTCCAGAAGTCGGCCAGGAAGATGGGGTACTTGTTGCGCATCCGATAGACGTCGTGGCGCAGTTTGTCGCGCTTTTCCGGTGAGAGGATCAGCTCCAACTCGGGTTCGGCGCCGATGGGGATGTAGTGGAACAGCCAGCCGAACATGCAGCCCTTGTCGATCATGAGCTTGATGAACTCGTCGGAGCCGAAGTATTCGGCGTTCTTTTCGGTAACGGTGCCGGAGAAGCCGAACAGGACGCCCTTGTCGCGCAGCAGCTCCATTCGGGAGATGATCTTGTCGTAGCCGTTGGAGCGCCGGGCGTCGGTGGTTGCCTTGTCGCCCTCGATGGAGATCATCGGCGCGCCGTTACCCAGCTCGGCCAGGCGGTCGGCGTCCTCGTCGGTGATCAGCAGGGAGTTGGTGTAGATGATGAAGAAGCACTTGTCGTACTTCTCGAGGAGGCGGTACATCTCCTCCTTGCGCATGAACGGCTCGCCGCCGGTCAGCACGAAGAGGGTCACGCCCATCTGGTTGTGGGCCTCGCCGATGAGCCGGTCGAGGACCTCGTAGTCCAGGTCATCGGACTTCTTGGAGTACTTGGCGGCCCAGCAGCCGTAGCAGTGCAGGTTACAGCGGGCCGTGATCGACAGGACGAGGAGCTCCAGGGGTTTGAAGCCGTTCTCCTCCTGCCACTGCTTCTTGCGTTCCTCGAAGACGAAGGGGTTCATGAAAAAGTTCTCGATCAGCGCCCGGCGGGGTTTTTCCGCCAACTGGGTTACGGAGCGTTCCATGAAGTCCAGGAACACATGCTCGTTCTTGAACAGCCAGCGCATATCGCGGGCGCGTTCGCGGTCCACATCGTGGACGCTCACCTTCTCGAACAGCTCGGCCAGCTTGATGAAGGTTCCCTTGGGGTCGCGGGCCAGCTTACGGGAGATGTTGCGCGCGGCGATGTGGGCCCCGGTGGATTTGATGCTCTCCCATACGGGGCTCATCTTTCATCCTCCTCATGGCATACGTGCGGAGTAGTCTGCTGCATAATGCGTAGCACGACCAGCCCCGAAATCGATGTGCTATAATCGATTCCGACGGCCGTTGTCAATCGTGGGTGGCTGGAGGGGCTTTGAGGCGGGAGGAGGGAGACGCTTCTCGGAGGGGGGCGGTTTGAGGCGGAGGTTGGCTTATCGGGCTAAGCCCGCATTATTCGATTATACGCAACCGTCCATCTGGAACCGTCCATCTGGAACCGTCCATCTGGAACCGTTCATCTGGGACCGTTCATCTGGGACCGTTCATCTGGAACCGTCCATTCGCAACCGTTGATCAGCAACCGTTGACCCGGTCGTTTGCTGCGGGAGGTGAGTCAGGGGATGAATAGGCAGTATCAAGTTTTATCTGCACTCAACTCCGCGGCCGCTGGGTTTCCCTTCGTTCAAGTCCTTTCGGCCCGCTCCTGTGTTGTGCGATAACCTCCCGAAGTAATCGTGTTTGTTGCCCTGGCGGGTGTTCTCGCCCGGTTCCCGAAACCGCCGCATCGTGCAGGATTAACGCTGGGTTATGGATGATGGGTCCTTTGATACAGCGGTGCTCCGGGTTGGCCTCAGGCGACCGGCCGGGTTCTTATCCGACGAGCGTCCGCCGGGACAGCCGGCAATCAACGGGTCTCCGTTCCGCGCGGTTAGGACTTAGCGGTTAAGACTTACAGCTTGCCCTCGGCAACCGGCTTGTCGGAGTGGACTCTGTCCCGCGCAGTATAAGACTTACAGGCTTAGTCGGATAATACGTTTGTGACGCCGCCCCACCTAAACTCTTAGTGTAAGAGTAGCAGGTCTCTGGGGGTATAGTCAATATGAATAGGCCATTTTTTCATCTCAATTGCTTCAAGCCGCTCATTTGTACGCTTTGACAGAATTCAGCCGGGTGTTGTTGAGATACTACGTCGCAGACGCCCCGTCTGCAGTGCTGAGGCAACGCTGAAGCCCCGGAACGGGGAACGGGAATGGAAACGGGAACGGGAGAAGATGAGACCGACTCTGATCGACACCCACTGTCATCTGGACGACCCCCGCTACGACGGCGTCGTCGAGGCGCTGCTGGCCCGGGCGCGTAACGCCGGCGTCCAGCGCCTGGTCAGCATCGGCATCGACCTGGCCACCAGCCGCCAGGCCGTTGCGCTGGCCGAAGAACACCCGCGGCTGGTCTCGGCGGCCGTGGGGTTGATGCCCCACGAGGCGCGGGACTATGACGTCGACTACGGTGACGCCCTGGAGGCCCTGGCCGGGCGTCCCGGTGTCGTCGCCTGGGGCGAGATCGGCCTGGACTACCACCACGAGCGCTCGCCCCGGGATATCCAGCGCCGGGTGTTCCTCGACCAGTTGCGCCGGGCCCGGCGTTTGGGCCTGCCCGTGGTCGTCCACAGCCGGGAGGCCGCCGACGACACCCTCGAGGTTCTCGCCGAGGCCGCCGACTACCCGGTGTTGCGTGACCAGCCCTACGGCGTGCTGCACTGCTTCTCCGGCGCCGAACGCCACGCCCGCCGGGCCTTTGAGCTGGGTTACCACGTCGGGATCGCCGGGCCGGTGACCTTCACCAACGCCCGGGACTTCCAGCGTCTGGTGGCCCGGCTGCCCCTGGAGCAGTTAGTGGTGGAGACCGACGCGCCCTATTTATCTCCCCATCCGTTTCGGGGCAAGTGCAACGAGCCCGCCCGGGTCGCCCTGGTGCTGGCCAAGGTCGCCGAGCTGCACGACGTCGACTACGCCACGGCGGCGCGGACCACCACGGACAACGCCCGTCGCCTGTTCCGCCTGCCTTCGGCGGCGGCCGATCCGGGCGACTTCTGCTACCGTCTCGGTTCCCGGATCTATCTCAACGTCACCAATCGCTGCAACAACGACTGCTCCTTCTGCATCCGCCGCCGTCGGCTGGGCCTGGCGGGCTACCAGCTTTGGCTCAATCGCGAGCCGACGACGGCTGAGCTGCTGGATTGCGCCGCGGCCGAGCTGAAGCGCGCCCCGGCTGATGAGATCGTCTTCTGCGGCTTTGGTGAGCCCCTGCTGCGATTGGACACCGTCCTGGCGGTGGCCGGGAGCTTGAAACAAGCCGGCCGCCGGGTGCGTATCGATACCAACGGCACCGCACAGCTCGAGCTGGGGCTGACGGCGGCCGAGCTGGTCCGGCGGCTGCGTCCCGTCGTCGATCGCCTCGGCGTCAGCCTCAACGCCCCCGACGCCGAGGAGTACGTTCGCCTCTGTCGTCCCGTCGCGGGCGAGGCGGCGTTCTCCGCCGTCAAGGAGTTCATCGGCGCCGCCGTTGCCGCCGGCGTCCCCGTCACCGCCAGCGCCGTGGCCGTCTCCGGCCTGGACGTCGAGGCCGTCGCCGAGCTGGCGTCCGCGTTGGGTGCCGATTTCCGCCGCCGCAGTTTCCACGATGAGGACCAAGCATGAGAACGGGCAGCGACGATCCGGCCCTCGAGGCCTACTTCAACGAGATCAGCCGCATCCCGATATTGAGCCGCCAGGAGGAGCTGGAGCTGGCCAAGCGCGCCAAGGCTGGAGACGAGGAGGCCACCAAGCGCCTCGTCGAGGCCAACCTGCGCTTTGTGGTCAAGATGGCCTACCGCTACCTCAACCAGGGCTTGCCGCTGACGGACCTGATCAGCGCCGGTAATGAGGGGCTGATCATCGCCGCCCGGCACTTCGAGCCCGAGCGCGGCAACCGCCTGATCTCCTACGCCGTCTGGTGGATCCGCCAGTCGATCAGTCGGGTGCTGGCCAACGATGCCCGCACCATCCGCCTGCCCTTCTACATCTACTGCGACCTCTACCGCCTCAAGCGGGTTCGCGAGATGTTCCGCGCCCGCGAGGGGCGCGAGGCCAAGGTCGGCGAGCTCTCCGCCGAGTTGGGCATGCCGGAGAAAAAGATCGAGAAGCTGCGCAAACTGGCCGGCGGCGAGCTGTCGCTCAACCGGCCCATCGTGCCCGACGAGAGCACGGAGATGCTCGATCTGATCGCCGACGCCGACAGCCCCAACCCCGAGGACGATATGCTGGAGCTGGACCGCATCCGCGAGGTCGAGCTCTACCTCAGCAAGCTGCCCGAGCGCCAGGCCAGGGTGGTCAGCATGCACTACGGCATCGGTTGCAAGCCGATGACGCTGAGGGAGATCGGCGAGGTCTTCGACCTCTCCCGAGAGCGCATCCGCCAGATCGAGGTCCAGGCCTTCCAACGGGTGCGGGCCATGGCCAGCCGCGAACTCAACTAGGGACGCCTTGACCGCCGCCCGGTCGTCCCGTAGAATAATCCCGGACGATCGCCGCGCCCCATTCCGAGGAGGATCGTGAACCTGGAAGAGCTGCTGGAGATCCTGGCCTGCCCGGCCTGCAAGACCGCCGTGCATCTCGACGACACCGGGGAGCGGATCATCTGCGACCGCTGCGGTCGCCGCTACCTCATCCGCGACGGCATCCCGGTGATGCTCGTCGACGAGGCCGAGGGCGGGGACGCCTGAGCCACCGACGAGCGCCGCAACCGCCGCCCCGCCACAATCCCCCGCGGGCCCGGCAATCCTCCAGCCCAGGGAGACCGACGATGGAGCGCTACCAGGCTATCATCCCCGCCGCCGGCATCGGCACCCGCCTCAAACCCCACACCCACACCCTGCCCAAGGCCCTGCTTTCCGTGGCCGGCAAGCCGATTCTGGGCTACATCCTCGACGACGTCGCCGCCCTGGGCATCCGCAAGGTCACCGTGGTGACGGGCTTCTTCGCCGAGAAGGTCGAGGAGTATGTCCGCCGGTCTCATCCCGAACTGGACTGCGTCTTCGCCCGCCAGACCGAGCAGCTCGGTCTGGGCCACGCCGTCTGGACGGCGCTCAACGAGAACGCTGAACGGCGCGGGCTGGCCAGCCTGATCATCCTGGGCGACACCATCGTCGAGGCCGATCTGGCTGGAATGTTCGCCCGCCAAGAGAGTGTCATCTGCGTGGCGCCGACGGAGAACCCGCGGCGCTTCGGCATCGTCAGTCTCGAGGGGGAACGAATCAGCGGGATGGTGGAGAAGCCGCAGAATCCGCCGACCAACCTGGCCATCGTCGGCATCTACCTGATCCGGGATTCCGAGCTGCTGTATCAACGACTGGGCGGCAACATCAGCGACGGGGTACGCACCCGGGGCGAGTTCCAGCTCACCGACGCCCTGGCGGCCATGCTCGATGCCGGTACTCCCTTCGTCCCCTGGCGCATCGGACGCTGGTTCGACTGCGGCAAACCCGAGACCCTGCTGGCGACGAACCGGGCCCTGCTCGACCGCGATCCGCCGCCGACCGGCGATTTCGACTCCTGCGTGATCATCCCGCCGGTCTTCATCGCCGCCGATGTCGAGTTGCGCGGTTCGGTCATCGGACCCTACGCCAGCATCGACACCGGTGCCCGGATCACCGATTCGATCGTTCGCGACAGCCTGGTGGGACGGGGCGCCGAATTGACCGGCGTCCAGCTCGATCAGTCCCTGGTCGGCCTCGGGGCCCGCGTCACCGGGGCTTTCTCCACCATCAACGCCGGTGACGACAGCATCATCAGCCTGGGATAATTATCCGCCGGAGTCGCGACGCCCCTTGTCCCGGGCGGCGACCGGGTGGTAAACTTATCGCGATGAAGATTGATAATCCAATCCAGCTCCGGGCGACGGTCCATTGACGGTCGGTCAGCAACTGCGCCCGCCCGGCGCAGAACGGCAATCTCCACTCAAATCCCAACATTGCTTAGCCTTCGACGAGCAAGTAACAGGCATAGAAAAGGGATCAACAACTCTGGATGTTTATGCGCGGAACCTTCAAGGAGCTTTCCCAGGCTGAGGTCGTTCAGCTGTTGATCATGAATCGTAAAACCGGCCGCCTGGTTTTCAACGAGAACGGCGACCGGATTACCGTCTTTTTCCGCGAGGGCGCCATCATCGACGCCGAGGGCGCCGACGCCCAGGGCGAAGAGGCTTTCTTCCAGCCCTTCTGCTGGGACGTGGGCAGTTTCGAGTTCATCCCCGAGGAGATCGAGCGCCCCCAACGGATCGAGAGCAACTGGCAGAAACTGCTCTTCGACGCCTCCAGCCGGGTCGGCGAGCTCGACAAGCTGCGCGAGCGCATCGGCTACAGCTTTTCCATCCCCCGGCCCACCGCCGGCTTTGATCCGACCATGTACGACGGCCTGGAGCTGGACCGCCAGATCCTGGCCGGTATCAACGGCCGGCGCAACATCCGCGAAATCAGCCGCCGGGTCGGGCTCAAGGTGCCCGAGGTGCTCAAGCGCCTGGACAGCCTGCGCGACGAGGGCCTCGTCGAGATCGTCAAGACCCCGGTGACCGACCGGATGATCGAGATCCTCGAGCGCTACATCGGCGGCGCGGCCCGGGAGTTCGTCGAGCGCGAGAAGCGCCGCTTCGGCCACGACATCGAGCTGGCCAGCCGCGACGAGATGGGCGAATTGTGCGGTAACTCCGAGATCTTCGCCCTCGAGTACACCTCCCGCGCCGAGGCCCGGGCGCTGAACCGGGAGCTGCGCGAATTCGTCCAGTCCCTGTTCTGAGCAGCGTCGCCGGCTGAATAACTCGGCGGCAGAGGGTGGGGCGAACCCCACCCTCTGCTCAATTTTGCGCTGACTTACCGCAGCCCGCCAGCCCACCCGGCTCAGTCCGGTTCGGCGAGGTCCAGCTCGGCGGCGGCGAAGCGGGTTCCCGAAACGGATTCCACCAGCTCGGCCCCCCGCTGCTCGAAGGGCAGGCTGACCAGCTCGGGACGACGCCGGGGGCAGCAGCCGGTCAGGGCCATCCCCGGCGAGCTCTCGGCCAGCTCGAGGACGGCCAGGTCCAGCAGGCGGGTGGCCTCGGTCGAGTTGTAGGCGGCGCCCCGGGAGCGGGCCCCGGCGATCAATTCGTACTCCGGCTGGCAGTCGGTCAGGGCGGCGGCGGTCCGCAGGGCGCTGACCGGATGGCGGGTGCGGAAGGCCGGCAGGTAGGCGAAGACCCGCCGCCGATCCAGGTCGAAACGTTCGTCGCGCAAGCGGTCGCTGACCGCGCGGGGGCAGGGCAGTTCGTCGAGTTTCAGCCGGCCGTCACGGGGTGCGCGCAGCTCGAAGCGCCAGAAAGGCAGGCGGACGATCTCCTCCTCGGCCGCCCCCGCCGGTCCCTCGGGGCGGCTGCGCAGCCACCACCCCAGGTAGACCTGGTTGGCGCTTAAGGGCTCCAGCCCCGCGAAACCCAGCTCGAAGCCGGCCTCGCACTGGGGGCAGGTGAAGACCCGGTCTCCGTCGCCGACCACCAGGCGGCGGCGGCAGTTGGGACAGACCAGCTCCCGGGTTTCCCAGCGGGCATCCGCGACGTTGTCCATGACGACCTCACGACGACCTCACGATGATTTCGACTGCCGCCCGGTGCGTAACGCTGCGCCGCCACGGCGAGAACCAAGGTCAGTATAAGACGTGATCCGCCGTCTGACAAGCCTGGCGCTGCTGGTCGCCTGCCTGGCGGCGGCCGGGCGCGGCATCGTCGGCGTCGAGATCGAGGGCGGCGAGCTGCCCGGGCTGGAGGCGCTGGTCGGCGACGAACTCGACCGCGGGGTGGTCGGAGCCCTGCTGGAGGAGGAGGCGCGCCGCCTCGCCGCCGCCGGCTTTCTCGACGCCCGGATCGAGGTCGAGTACGTCGAGCGCGCCGGCGGGATGCTGTTGCGGGTCAACGTCGACGCCGGAACGCGCGCCCCCCTCGGCGAGGTGACGATCAACGGCGCTCGGACTCTGGAGCCCGTCGACATCGAGGCCGCGGCCCGGGCCGGTTGGCGCCGCGAGGGCGTCAGCGGGCTGCTGGACGCCGTCGCCCGCCTGTACGCCGCCGCCGGTTATCTGGAACTCGAATCCCGCTTGGGCGGTTTCCAGCGCGACCCCGGCGGCTCCCTCTCCCTGACCCTGGAGTTGGTCGAAGGCCGGCGCACGATCCTCGAGGGGCTCGAGGTCCGCGGCGTCCGGGGCCGGGCCGCCCGCAGCGTCGAGTTGGTCTGCGGTCTCGAGGACGGTCAGCCCCTGCTGCCCCGGACTCTGGCCGTCCTCGAGCGCCGCCTGGCCCGCAGCGGCTACTACGATGACTGGACCATCAGCTACGCCGACGGCCTGATCGTCGAGGTCGTTCCCGGCCCCGCCCTGATGGCCGACGGCGCCCTGGGGCTGCGCGAGGCCGACGGGGGCGGCGTGGACCTGTTCGGCGAACTGAGTGTGGATTGGATAAACATCGCCGGCGGCGCCCGCGATCTCGAGCTGCTCTACCGCCAGCGCACTACCGACGACGCCGATTACCGGCTGGCCTTCCGCGAGCGCTATCTGTCCGGTGGCTGGGCCGACCTCGACCTGGAGTACGACGGGCTGCGTCGGAGCCGGCGCCGCGCCGACGCCCTCGCCTTGACCTATACCCGCCGTCTGGGCGTCGATCTGGAGCTGTCCCTGGGGCTGAGGGGCTCCCTCGACGACAGTTACCTGGGCGGTGAGAGTGAGTACCTGGGGTTGCGGGCCGCGCTGAACTGGGATCGGGGCCGACCGCCTAACAACCCCGCCGCCGGGTCGCGCCTGGGTCTGCTTGCCGAGGCCGGCCGCCGCGGCTACGCCGAGATACGACGAACTCCGCTGAAACTGCGGGCGCGGGCCGATTTCTTTTGGACCCCGGCCGAGCCACACACCCTGGCCCTGCTGCTCGAGGGCGGAACCTCCCGGCTCGACCCCGGCGCCGTCGAGGATTACTTCTACCTCGGCGGGGCGGCCAAACCCCGGGGCTACCGGGCCGAGGAGCTGCCCTGCGACGCCTACGTCCAGGGCAGTCTGGAGTATCGTCTGCGCCTGGGGGCCGACGGCCGGCTGTTCGCCTTCGGCGACGCCGCCTACCTCAGCCCGCGCCAGACCGGCCGCTTCATCTCGCGGGCGATGGAGCTCGCCACTCTCGAATACTCCTATGGTCTGGGTCTGAGCGTCGATATCGGCATCGGCGGCCTGGAGGTCGTCTACGCCGTCGGCGCCGAGCGGGAGCTCGACGAAGGTGTCGTCCAGGTCCGCCTGGTCAGCGGCGGCTTCTGAGTGCCTGTCGTCGGGGTTTATCACGGTCGCGGTATGGCGGAATTGGATATCGACCGACCAATCGGCTATAATGATTCCTTTGGAGCCGACGCCGTGTCCGTATCCAACGCGACGCGTGCTGATCGAACAACGAGCCGGCGATTAACGAACCGGCGATCAACGAACCGGCAATCAAACCGGCAATCATGCCAAGGAGGATCACTTTGCGAAAACTAGTGCTGCTGAGTCTGGCCCTGCTGACCGCCCTGACCCTGGGGCTGCTGGGCTGCGAGGAAGAAGAGGAAGGGATCGCCGAGGGCGAGGACGGCGAAATCGACGTGCTCGAGCAACTGGCCGAGACGACCACCGCCGCGGGTCAGTGGGTCACCTACACCGGACCCGAGGGCGGCGAGGTCACCCTGGCTTTCCTCGATGACACCGCCGACGGCTACGTGCTGGAGTTCAGCGCCAGCCAGGACAAGGAGATGATCGTCGTCAAGGCTCTGCTCGACTCCAGCGTCTACGAGGAGTTCGAGGAGGGCGTCCACGATTTCTTCAGCGATCCCGAGGGTGAGCAGGACGGCATGATGTCCAGCTACATGACCGACCCGTCGATGGAGACGATGGATACCGAGGAACTGCGCCGGGAGGCCGAGGAGAACCTCGACAAGCTCGAGGCGAACCTCAAGGAGCTCCAGGTCCAGATCGACGACAAGAACGCCTTCGACGTCAAGGTCGACGAGATCATCGAGCTGGTGCGGGAGATGCTGCCCGACCTGTTGGCGATGACCGAGGACTTCGCCGCCCTGGCCGAGGAGTTCGAGGAAGAGGTGGAGGAAGAGGACGCCGAGTCCGAGGAGGTCACCTTCGAGACCACCCGTAACGAGAAGGTCGAAATCGCCGGCCGGACGATGCTCTGCAACATTCTCACCGTCACCGCGGACGGAGACGTCGCCGAGATTTATTACTCTCCCGAGATCCCCTTCACCGGCGTGGTCAAGGTCGTCCAAAACGGCGAGGACAAGCTGGTGATGAAGGACTTCGGCGACGAGGGCGCCCAGAGCGCCTTCACCGTCACCGAACTGCAGCCCTTCGGCCGCCGGGAGCTCGAGGGCATGCTCCAGGGTATGCTGATGATGACCCAGATGGCCGAGGGCTTCGGCGAAGCCTACGGCGAATACGACTTCGAGGGCATGGGCGAAGGCGGCGAGATGGACATCGCCGAGCTGGAGCGCATGGCCGAGGAGCTGGAGGGCATGTACCCCCAGGGCCAGTAGCCGGTAAGCATGAATACCAACGGGACCGCCGCGGCGGTCCCGTTATTTTTGCTCGGTGCAGAGCTGGGGTGGTATCACAGAGGGTTGAGCAGCACCTGGCGGATCTCCTGGTCGGCCCGGCGCAGCCGCTCGCACATCACCCGGGCCAGGTTGATGGCGATGTCGGGGATCTGATGCATCAGCTCCATGACCTCGTCGCGTTCGAGATAGTACAGCTCGGTGGTGCTTTCGGCGATGACCGTGGCCGTGCGCGGACCGCCGGTGAGGATGGCCACTTCGCCGAAGATGCTGCCCGGTCCGAGGGTGGCCAGCACCTTGCTGCGATCGGTATCTATCACCTTGAGGATATTGACCTTACCACTGGAGATCAGGTAGACTCGGTTACCCGGCTCACCCTCGGCGATGAGCTGTTCCTCGTTCTCGGCGCGGTGGAAGTGCAGGCGTTGGCGGATTACCTCCAACTGCTCGGAGGATAGATTATTGAACAGGCTGAAACGGGTGATCTCGGCGTTTTCCATGGCTGTCCTCTGGCGACTGACCTCGGCGGGTTATCCGGCGGCTCCGATGGCGGGTTGACGGTGTGAATGAACACGGGTTGGTCAGTGCGGGTATGCTGGAGTACGGACGGCGATCCCCCACACCTCCAGTATAGCAGGGAGGTCCGGTGAGCGTCAGGCGGGGTCGGCTAAGGTGGTGGCGCCACGGCGTCAGAGTGCTGCTCGGGTTGGGCGGCTGGCTGGCGCTGTCGCTCTACGCCCTGCCCGTCCATCGCGGTGAGCTGCTTTACGAGTCGGCCCATCTCTGGGTCCTGCTGCCCGCCGTGGGCTTGATCGCCGTGACCCCCCTTGCGCGGTTGCGCTACGAATTCGACATTTTCGACCCCAGTCGGGGGCTGGTCTGCGGTCTGTTGTTGTATCTGGGGGCCGTTCCCGTCGGCTGGGCGCTGGCCGTCGGCGAGGGGGTGACCGCGGCTTTCGAATCCAGGCGTGACAACGAGGGGCCCTGGGGGATGCTCAGCCGGGCGTCCCTGGCGGCGGGACGAGCCGCCCTGTGGTGCGCCGGGACGGGTTGGCTCTGGCGGCTGCTGCTGGAGCGCGAGCGCTTCTACCGCTTCCACCCTGCGGTAATCCTGGGGTTGGTGATCGCCGTCGGTGTAAGTCTGGCCGTCGACGGCCTGCTGTGGTTGCTGCGCGAGCGGGAGAGCGTTCCCGAATGGAACAGCCGGCTGACCGGCGACGCCTGGGGCGGCTTCGCCGCCGTCTTCGCCCCGGCGCTGTTCAACTTCTCCAACCACGCCGCCCTGGGCTGGATGGTGCTGATCGTCGGCGCCGGGCTGCGGCTGGGCAAGCCGCGCCGCGGCCGGGCGGGCGGTTGAGGGGTTTTGGTCGCAAGAGCACGTTTTAGGTCGGCGGGGAGGCTGCGCAGCCT
>WJLX01000025.1 GCA_014728225.1 Candidatus Coatesbacteria bacterium
CCCATGCGCTCATACTCGGTCATCGGTCTCGGTGAGTTCGGCATGTCCGTGGCGCGGATGCTCTCCGACTTCCAGCGCGACGGCATCGCCGCCTACGACATCGACGTGCGCCGCGTCGAGATGCTCAAGGAATTCGTCGCCGTCGCCGCGGCGCTGGACGCCACCAACAAGAGCGCCCTGGTCGGCCAGGGCGTGGACCGCGACGACGTGGCGATCATCGCCATCGGCCACGACTTCGAGGCCAACACCATCGCCACGCTCAACGTCAAGGAGCTGGGGGTCAAGACGGTGATCGCCCGGGCCTTGAGCGAGGAGCACGGGCGGATCCTGCGGCAGATCGGCGCGGACCGGGTGATCTACCCGGAGCGGGACATCGCGGCCAACCTGGTCCAGGCGGTGCTGGTGCCCAACATCGTCCGCTTCAGCCGGGTGACGCCGGAGATGGGCATGGCCCACGTGGCGATCCCCAAGGGCTACCAGGACGTGCCGCTGGGCGAGCTGGGAACCTCGGGCAAGGTGCGGGTGATCGCCCTGATCCGTCAGCCGGCCGCCGACGCCAAGCCGGGCACCCCGCCCGAGGTCGACGACGCGCCCCAGGCGGTTACCAAGGTCTCCGGCGGCGACCTGTTGGTCCTCTTCGGCAAGAACGAGGAGATCAACCAGGTGGCCGTCTCCCTGTAGTGGAGCGGCCGAACAGCTCCGCCGAGCTACGGGACCTATTATCGACCCCCGCCCCCCTACTGTGCCAGGGCAGGTTGCGGGGGTTGGCTTTATCGCAGATCGAGGCTGGCGGGTTCGAGCGCGTCGGGCTCGGCGGACTGGACGCCGGGATCGAGGTCCACGCCGCCGACCTGCGGGCCACGGTCGGGGTGGGAGCGTCCCTGGCTGACATCGAGGCGGCGGCCGCTGAGGTGGATTTCTGCTTCCTCGAGCTGCCCCTGCTGGACCCCCGAGCGACGCTCTACGATCTGGCCCTCGCCGGGGTGCTCAGCCGCTTCCAGCCCGCCGGGGGCCGGCTGGCCGGCCGGGTGACCGGACTCTGGACGCCGACGCCGAACTCCAGCGAAGCGCTGCTCATCGGCTGCCGCACGGCCAAGGGGGTGGCGGGTTACAACCTGGCCCGCACCGCCCTGCTCTGCCGCCCCAGCCTGCCCGCGCAGCGCTACGAGATCCTGCTGATGCCCCGCCGGGGAGCGTCCGCCTGCTACCGACGCGACTTCCCCGGCTACGCCGTGGCCCTGGAGTTCGCCGTCGACAAGAACGGGCCGCTGTGGCGGGTGCCGGGGCTGACCGCCGTCGAGCTGCTGGCCGACGACACCGGGGCGACGCTGGCCGTCTCCCGGGCCGGGCGATACCCCGACGAAGCCGCCGAAGAGCTACAGAAGCTGGGCTTCACCACCCTCGAACCCGCCGCCTGGCACCGGCGCAAGGCCGGCTTGCTGACGAGCCTCGCCGAGGTCCGGAGCGCCGTCTCCGTCGAGCCCCCGACCCCCGCCGAGACGGCCTACGGCGACCCCCTGGCCGGACCCTGGCTCTACGCCGCCGCAGACAACCCGGCACCGGTACTCAATCCCGTCCTCGAGGAGCTCTGGCCCCGGGCCCGGCTGATCCCGGCGGCGACCTTGGCCTGACTCCGTCGCCTGTTCCAGTTCGACTTGAGTACGGTTCACCGTAAGTACAACGGCCGACAACATGGTCGGCCGTTGTTACGTGGCTGATAACCGTTGGTAACGACTAAAACGCTAGGACCCGGCGCGCTTGTTGCCACGACGGACCGCCGGGTCCGTCGTGAATGCAAGAAGCGTGCCGGGTCCGGCAGCGGGATAAGGCGGCGGGAGGGGGATTAGTTCCCGCCCCGTTTCGCTCGGGCAGGGACGACCAGCGGGTGACTTCAGCGCTCCCGCCGACGGTGGACCAGCTCGAACCGTCGCGCCAGGGTGCCGTAGGCTGCCGCCTCGTCCCGGGTCAGATGGACCCGCTCGCCACCGTCGAAGGGCGACGAGGCATCCCAGGTGGCCTCGATCAGGGCGATGTCGGCCGCGCTACAGATTTCCTCCAAGGCGTCGCAGGGTCCGGAATCGCCGGAGTAGGCCGCGGTTTCCGCGCCTAGCTCGACACGGCAGCCCAGGGCGGGCACCGCTTCACCGACGCCGGCGGCCGTGGAGCCGGCGTGTTCGACGGCCAGGACCTCGATGCTCCAGGACTCGAGCTGGAGGATGTCGCCGTCCTCCAGGGGGGTGAGATCGAAGGCGAAGGAACAATCGGGATACAGGGTCTGGAAGTTGTTCAGCAGACCCTCGGCCTCGAGGCAACCGGCCGGATAGGCCACGGTCAGCGCCTCGTCCCGGCCGATCATCCGCAGAAACCCCAGCACCGAATGCAACCCGCCCAGGTGGTCGAAGTGGCCGTGGCTGAGGACGATCCCGCTCAGCCACTCCGGATGCAGCCCCGCGTCGAGCAGATCGCGCAGGGTGCCGTCGCCGCAGTCCAGCAGTAAGAGGTCCCCGCCCCGGCGGTTCTCCAGCACGATGGTCGTCGCCACCCCCGCCGCCGAGTAGAGCACCCGGACAGCCAGCTCCCGCCCCGCGAAAACCTGTTTGCCGTTGACCATCCGACCCCCTAGCGCAGCAGGTTCCGCGGCCGGAATTCGATCCGCCTGAGTACGAGACGGATCCCCCGACGCCCGCTGAGAACGTTGTAGAGCAGGATCGTCAGATAGAGCCCGGGGATGGCGACCCCGACGGTCCAAAGCCCCTCGACCACGGCGACGTCGGGCGAGGTCATCCCGAGGAGGAACTGCAGCGCCACGGTGATCACCATCAGCGCCAACAGGCTGGGCAGCAGGTAGGCGATCGAAGCCGGCATCACACTGCGCAGGGTCAGCTCGTCACCCTCCTGATCGACCAACAGGCGCAGGCCGCCGCCGTCGGCGCTGACCCGGTTGTAGAGCAGGGCGGCCAGCATCACCAGCCCCATCATGATCACCGCCATCAACGGCGTGCCGACGACGATCGAGATCAGCAGGAAGTTGAACCAGGCCTCAACGGGGACCTCGCCGGCAGCCGCCGCCGCGCCGTCGGTGCCGGGGACCATCCCGCCGCCCTGGCCCGTCAACTCGCCGATCAACGCCCCGGAACCCAACACCAGCAGCAGATAGACCAGCCCCGCCACCAGGAAGGGCACGAAGGCCTTAGGGATGGAGCGAGGCTCGAGGCGGGCCAGACGGGAGTTGGAACCGTCGGCATGATTCTCGGCGGGCAGCTCCAGCTCCAGGCCTTCCCGGTCCGCGTTGTAACGGTTGTAGACCGCGGCGAAGACCACCAGCGGGACGAAGGCGAAGACTACGGTCAGTGGAACGCTGAAGACGAAGAAGAAGGTCGTCCCGCCGCCGATGAGCTGGACCGTCTCGCGCACTCCGCCCAGACCGAAAAAGTAACCGGCGGCGTTGATGACGTAGGCGGTGATCAGTTGCGGCAGAAACAGGTGCAGCAGGCTGGCGGGACTGATGCGTTGGAGTTTGCGCACGGACTAACCTCGTTTGCTGAACGTTCACTGTTATTCTAACCGAAAGCGGTCGTGGCGTAAAACGCTGCGGGGCGGAAACCGGCTAGCGATTCTGCGACGGCACCAGGGTCAGCCCCGTACCGTGTTCGGTCTCCCAGGCCCGCACCTCGGCGACGATCTCGGCGGTCAGCGCCGCCGTGCGACGCCGGTTGAGCTCGACGGCCGCCTGACCGGCGTTGTAGATGTTGCCCAGATAGAAGCTGAAGCCCAGCAGACCGGTGACCACGGCGGTGGGGATCTCCTCCTCGCTGGCCGCCCAGACCGTGGCGCCGATCCACAACCCGTTGGTGAACAGGGCCACCAGACCGTCGCCCACCCGACCGCAGACCGCCTGCCCCAGGCCGGGAACGACACCGGAGAGAAAACCGGCCAGGGCCGGCGAGGTGTTGGGCAGCTCATCACGCCGGGCGCTCAAGGCGGCCAGTTCGGCGGCCAGCACGCCGGCCGGATCGGCGTCGAAGCGCTGCGCCGCCCCGTCGAAAGCTCGGCGGGCCGAAGCGAAATCATCGCCGGGCAGGTAGGTCAGCCCACGCAGCACGGCGGCCCGCCCCGAGGTGGCCAACGGGGGAGCGGCCTTGGCTAGCTCCTGCAGCTCGCGCCGGGCCTCCTCGTAGCGCCGGCTCAGGGCCAGGCTGCGTCCCAGCGCCAACCGCGCCTCGGGCAGCAGCTCGCTGGCCGGATAGGCGCCGGCGAAATGGCGGAAGGCCGCCGTCGCCGTCGGGTGCTCCCCGGCCAGATCGTAGGCCAGGGCCAGGTGGTAGGCGGCGTCGTCGGCCAGGGCGTCGTCGGGAAAGAAATGCAGCAGGCGCTCGAACTCCAGCACCGCCTTGAAGTACTCGCCGCGTTCCAGCAGGGCGGCGGCGAAACCGTACTGCGCCTCGGACTCGAGCTCCAGGGCCGCGACGCCCGAGCTGAGCAGCAACGAAAGCAACACTGTCGCCGGGAGTTTCATGGCAGCGGGTCCAACAGGTGGCCGCGCAGCTCGCGGCGGTAGAGGTCGAGGTTCAGCGGAGCCCAGGCGCCGCACTCCGGATAGGCCGGCAAGCCCCAGGCCGCCGCCGCGCCGTCGTAACCGAAACGCACGATGGGGTAGAGCCCCCGGGGGATCGAACGGTGACAACGCAGCAAACGTCCCCAGGACAGCAACCAGCCCTCGAACAGGCCGTAGCGGCTCAAGGCCCCGCGGGCGTAGGCGCTGCACGTCGGTGTGAAGCGGCAGCGCGGACCGTCCTGGACCGAGAGCCAGCCGTCGTAGACCCGACCCAGCAAGTCCAGCATGGCGCCGAGGTAGCCCGCTTCGCTCCCACCTGCAACGATCACCACATCGCCCAGGCTCGTCTCGCCATCTCCGGGCACCTCGGCGAAGCCGCCCTCGGGCGGCCGGTAGAGCCCCGCCGCTGCGGCGGCAAGACACAGGGCGACGAGGAGGAGCAGCGTCACGGTCCAGCGCATAATCCTCCAGCAGCGGCTCGTCTCTCCGGCTCCAGAAAAACCGGCCCGACGGACTTCTGAACGGTGTGGACTGTGTGCGCCGGA
>WJLX01000026.1 GCA_014728225.1 Candidatus Coatesbacteria bacterium
GAGGCGGACCGTTATCATCGTTAGTAACGGTCGCCGAGATGCAAAAACCGTGCCGGTTCCGGCGGCCGCGGCGGGCGAAGCTTGAAGACCGGCGGTCCCCCGGCGGCTGCTAATCCAGCGGGGGGATGTTGGTCAGCGTCCCGTCGGGCGAAACGTAGACTGGGTTGCTCGGCGCCTCGGCGCTCTCGTCGAGTTTGACGGTCTCGCCGACGCCGCCGTAGTCGGCGTAGTGGCCGAGGACGAGTTCGACGTAGCGCCGTGTTTCGTCGTAGGGCGGCACGCCGCCGTAGTGCTCGACGGCCCGCGGTCCGGCGTTGTAGGCGGCCAGGGCGAGGCGCAGCCGGCCGTCGAAGCGTCGCAGCATCTCGAGCAGGTAGCGGCAGCCGCCGTCGAGGTTGGCGGCGGGGTCGAAGGAATCGACCACCCCCAGCTCTTGCGCCGTGGCGGGCATCAACTGCATCAGGCCCCGGGCCCCGGCCCGGGAAACGGCCCGGGGGTAGAAGGCGCTCTCGACGCGGACGACGGCCTTGATCAGGGCGACCTCGAGGCCGTAGCGCGCGGCGGTTTCAGCGATCAGGGGGGCGTAGCGGGCCTCGTTGGCCTCGCGCTGGGCGAGCACCTCGGCGGGGGGTCGGTAGAGGCGGGGGTGGGCGGGCAGGTTGGTGATCACGCCGTCGCGGACGACGACCTCGTCGGCGCCGGCGATAGTCGCCACCAGCAGTAACGTCAGCGTCAGCCGCCGCAGCATCACTCGACCCCCAGGATAACCTCGAGGTCGTAGGCCGTCGGGGTGACCTTGCCGGGCAGTTCGAGGACGCGCTTGAGTTCCTCAGCGGCGTCGATGGAGCCGGGTGCGTAGGCCAGGGTGGTCTTGTCGAGTTCGAAGTGTTCGTAGTTGCGCGGCGGCAGGACCTCGACGCCCAGTCGCCGCAACAACTCGGCGGTCTGCCCGGCCACACCGGCGACACCGCAGCCGTTGAGCACCTCGGCACGCAGTCCGGCCAGGGAACCCTCACCGGGGAGCTCGGCGGGGACGTTGGCCAGCAGTCCGGCGATGTCCGATCCCAACACGATTACGAGATCGACGCGCCGGGGTGGACCGTAACCCAGGCGGTCGGCCAGGGCCGCCGCCGTGGAGGAAATCAACTGCGCATCGCCGTGGTAATAGACGGCGGGGGCCAGGCGCATGTCGAGGGCCATGTTCTTGACGTCGACGGCCAGTTCCTCAGCTGGTCGTTCACTGAGTTGGGCGAGTTCGAAGCGGGCGTTGCGCTCGGCGCGTTCGCCGCCGCCTGCGCGCCAAAGGACGAAGCGCAGCTCGGCGGGATCCGTCGGACCCGCGGGCTCGATCTCCCCATTTTCTTCTTCGCCGCTATCTTCGCCGTCGGGGGGCGCGGTTTGGCCGTTATCGATCACGGCATCGCTGTCGGAGATGCTCTCGCCGTCGTCCTTTTCCCAGGGGCGCCAGAGGAACAGGGCGCCGACGAGGACCACGGCGACGACGATACTGGTGACGATGATCCGCCGCCGGCGTTTCTTCCGTCGTGCCCGCATCAATTCGACCCGTCCCTGCATCGAGCGACCTCCGGTTGAACTACACTGCGATTGTACCCCGGCGGGGCCCGGCTGGCAAGGCCCGTCGCCGCTCAATCCCCGGTGGAACTGCAAACAGGGGCGGGGCGGATCAATGTCCGCCCCGTTCAACGACCGAACCGGCGCCCGTCGGCTCAGCGCACGGCGCCGATGACGGCGGGACCGATAACGCTGGTCGTGCGGGTCTCTTCGTCGCCGTTTTCATCGTAGAGGGCGACGAGATCGGCGGTCTCGACGGCGACCCAAACCCGATCGGGCACGGCCCCCAGCAGGGGCTCGCCGGGCAGGTCGCTGACCGTCGTCAGCCGGGCCCCGGCGTCGTCGTAAAGGTGCAGGTCGCCGGTTGCGTCGTCATAGACCCAACAGCCGCCGTCAGTGGCCGAGATGACCGTCGGGCGTTCCAGCCCGGCGATCTCGACGGTCACCGAGGCATCGGCCAGATCGTAGCGTCTGAGCACGGCGCCGTCGCTGAGCCAGAAGCTGGCGGAGTCGGGCTCGGCGTCCAGGTGATAGCGTCCCTCGTCGGCCAGCTCGTGGATCCAGAGCAGCTCGCCCTGGGCCGAATCGTAGCAGTAGAGGACCTCACGTCCCTCGATGATCAGGCGCCGGGCGTTCTCCCGCCCGGCCAGGCCGAGCTGGTGGGGGAAGTAGTCCAGCTCGAGGGTCCAGAGGCCGTTGCCGTTCTCGTCCAGGGCCGAGAGGGCCTCTGCACCGGAGTCGATGACGTAGAGGTTCTGACTGTCCGGGTCGACGACCATGTCGGCGGGCTGATCGAAGCCGCTGACCAGGCGCTCGAGGATGCCGTCGGTATCGTACTTGACCAGGCGGCGGGCCGCGACGTCGGCCAGCCAGATCTCGCCGTTGACCGGATCGGCGGCCAGGGCGACGGCCCGGCCGGGATCCTCGACGATCACGGTCAGTTCACCGTCGGCGTCCAGGGCCGTCAGGCGGTCGCTGTCCCGGGAGTAGACCCAGCAGTTGCCGGGATTGACGATCAGGCTCTCGCTGGTCTCGCAGCCCGTGAAGATCAGAACTACTAGTAGAACGGCGCTCAGGCCGATGACGGCGGTGGTTCGGTTGGTCGGTTGGGCTGGGGTCATCAGTCGCTCTCTCCGGACTCGATACGCTCGAAGAGCTCGTTATCCTCGACCTCTTCTTCGGTGTCGGTGTCGGTTTCGTCGTCGGCCTCGTCGGCGGGGACCTCCAGCGCGGGATCGCTTTCTGAGACGACTACCTCGTCGCTGTCGTCGTCTTCGCCGAAGATGGCGATCGCCGCCAGGCCGAGGGCGATGACCCCGGCCAGCGCGATGGTCAGGGTGAAGCTGTTCTCGTTTTCGCTGCCGGAGTCGTCGCCGTCGTCGCCGTCGGGATCGGCGGCCAGGGCGGGAATACCGGCCAACAGCAGACAGAGAAGAATGCACAGGGTACGCATGATCTTACCTCCCTCAACCGGCGGCGGTCTTCTGCTCCGGCGTTGAGCTCGAGGGTACTGCTCGAGGGTACTGGATGGAGACAGTCGTTCGGGACTCGCGGACGGGAAGGAGCGTGGTCCTTCGCATCGCTCGGGTTTTTCGGCGGCCGCGTTTCAGCGCGCGGGGGGGATGCAAAACCCGCCCTGTTCAGCTTCGGTCAGCGGCGGTTTCGGCGGTCTGCGCCGCTTCTTCGGTTTCGGGGAGCGCCGGTTCCTCGAAGGCGCCGTCGGACCACAGGCGGCCGTACTCCAGCTCGGCTCCGCATTCGGAACCGGCGGCGATGTCGATGACCCCGGAGGCGTGGATCCGGCCCTCGACGCCGCCGGCGACGTAGGCGTCCTCGCAATAGATCCGGCCCTTGAGCCGACCGCCCTCGGCGACCCAGACCAGCCCGGAGACGGCGATCACACCGTTGAACGAGCCGGCGATGTAGACGTTGGCGTCACCGGTCAGCTTGCCGCCCAGGGCGTCGTTGGGGGCGACGAAGAAGCTGATCGGCGGATCGTTGCGAACCACCCGGGGTTCGGATGTGCGCGGAGTCTCCTCGGCCTTCTTCTTGCCGAACAACCTGGAGAAAAAACCCATCTCACCGTCCGTCGTTAGTGACTCAGGATGCCGACGAGGTCGAACTCCTGACGGTTAAAGGCATGCTCATAGGCCAGCACATCGGCCAGCGGCGTGACGGTCAACTCGGCGGCGACCAGGCCGACCATCACATCGTCGGTCCCGGCGGCCAACTGTTCAACGGCCACCGCACCCAAGCGGGAGGCCAGGTTGCGGTCGTAGGAGGTCGGAGCGCCGCCGCGCTGCAGGTGTCCCAGGACCGTGGCCCGGCACTCCAGCCCGGTCAGCCGGGCCAGACGCTCGGCCAGGGCCGGGGCCTCGCCGGCGCCCTCGGCCAGGATGACCACGGCGGACTTCTTGCGGGCCATTTTTAAGTTACGGATCAGCTTGGCCGCCAGTTCCTCCAGATCACCCAGCCCGCCGGCCTCGGGCACCAGGGCGGCCTCGGCGCCGCCGGCCAGGGCCACCTCGACGGCCAGGGCACCGCAATCCCGGCCCATCACCTCGACCACGAAGATCCGGTGGTGGCTGTCAGCGGTTTGGCGCAGCTTGTCGACGGCGTCCAGGGCCGTGTTGACCGCGGTGTCGAAACCGATGGAGTTGTCCGTGCCGGCGAGGTCGTTGTCGATCGAGGCCGGCAGGCCGATCAGCTGCAAGCCGCTTTCCGCGGAGAGGTCGTGGGCCCCGGCGAGGGAGCCGTTGCCGCCGATAACGACGAGGCCGCCGATCGCGTGATCGGCCAGCACCTCGAGAGCCCGGCGGCGTCCGGCGGCTTCACGGAACTCGGGACAGCGCGAGGTGCCCAGGAAGGTTCCGCCGCGGTCGATGATCCCGCCGACATCACGGCTGACCAGGGGGCGCAGCTCACCGGCGATCAACCCCCGGTAGCCCTCCGCGACGCCCCAGACCTCCCAGCCCCGGTAGAGGGCGCAGCGGGTCACCGAGCGCACCGCGGCGTTCATCCCCGGCGCGTCGCCTCCCGAGGTCAGTACGGCGATCTTCATCGTCTACAATCCTTCAACGCTGCAATCCATCCCGCTGTTGCATCCGTGTCGGTCCCGGCTTTCATCCGGCCAAAGCGTAGCATAGCCCCGTGCCGTGGTCAACGCGCACCTGCGTTGACAGTCCGGCGGGGGCTCCGTATACTCCATAACCGTCCTACTACCGCGACGGGAGCCCCGTGGAGAGCTACGACCGCCTGCTGGAAACCCTGGAAACCCTGCTGGCCCCGGGCGGCTGCGCCTGGGACCGGGAGCAGAGCGTCGAGACCACGGCCCGGTATCTGATCGAGGAGGCCTACGAGTTCTATCAGGCCGTCGGCGAGGCGGACCCGGCCGGGATGGTCGAGGAGTTGGGCGACGTGCTCTACCTGGCCAGCTTCATCGGCCTGCTGGCGGCCCGCGACGACCGGTTCGACCTCGAAGACGCTCTGGATTCGGCGACGCGCAAGATGCGCCGTCGTCATCCCCACGTCTTCGCCGACGACGGCCCCCGGCTCGAGGACGCCGAGGCGGTGATCCGCAACTGGGAGCGCATCAAGCACGGCGAGGCCGAGCGCGAACGGCGAAGCGTCGTCGACAAGCCCCTCAGCCACGCCCTGGACAAGGTGCCGCCCCAAACCCCGCCGTTGCTGCGCGCCGTCCGTCTGGCCGAGAAGGCGGCGCACTTCCACTTCGACTGGCCCGACATCGGCGGAGTGCTGGAAAAGATCGACGAGGAGGTCGCCGAGCTGCGCGCCGCCGTGGCCGCGGGCGACGACGACTGTATCGCCGACGAGCTGGGTGACGCCCTGTTCACCCTGGCCAACCTGGGCCGCTTCCTCAAGCTCGATCCCGGGCTGGCCCTGAGCCGGACCCTGGAGAAATTCCGCCGCCGCCTGGACCAACTGGAGGGGGAATTGGCCGCCGCGGGTCGGCGGGTCGCCGACTGCGACATGCACGAACTCGAGCAACGCTGGCAGCGGGCCAAAGAAGACGATGGACGAGACTGAACAGCCCCGCCGTCGCCGCCTGATCCTGCTGGCCGTCTGCCTGGCGGCCGTGGGAGTCTGGCTCCTCGTCGGCGGCAACCTCTCCGACGGCGCCCGGCTGCAACTCCACTACGCCGATCGGTTGGCCGCCGGCGAGCCCTGGCGGCTCAACCCCGAGGACCCCTCCACGGACGCCGCCGCCAACCCCCTCCTCGTCGCCCTGCTGGCCCTGGGACGCCTGGTGGGCGGGCCCGTCGGGGCCGTCGTTTGGGCCCATCTGCTGGGCTTCATCGTCCTGGCGGGTTTCGCCCTGACCCTGGAGCGCCTGGCCCGGCAGCTCGGCGGACACGGCTGGACGGCGCTGTTGGCCGCCGCCGCCGGGGTGCTCAACGCCCCCGCCCTTCACGGCTGTCTGGCGCTGGAACCCACCGCCCCGACGGCCCTGCTGCTGGCCGTGGTCGTCGTCGGGGTTCTCGACCGCCGACCCGCGGTGATCGTCCCGGCCACCGCCGCCCTGGTTTTCAGCGACTACGCCGGGATGTACGCCGCCCTGGCCGTCTGCCTGTCCGTGCCCGCCGTGGCCGTGCT
The DNA here is from genome assembly GCA_014728225.1 of Candidatus Coatesbacteria bacterium. Taxonomy (NCBI): domain Bacteria; phylum Candidatus Coatesiibacteriota; species Candidatus Coatesiibacteriota bacterium. The sequence continues at coordinate 6,187 of WJLX01000026.1, forward strand.
CAAGGGCGAAAAGCAGAACCGGCGCAACCTGTGGTTGCTGCTGCCCTTCGCTCTGGCGGTGCTGCGCAGCCTGCTGCTGCGTCGGCTCTGGGAGGTCGACCCCCTGACCGACGTCGTCGTCCCCCTGTCCTCGGCCCCGCGGTTGGAGCTGACCGAGCGCCTCCTCGTCGTCGGTCGTCTGCCCCTGAAGGTCTTGGGCGCCCTGGGCGGCGGTCTGATCGGCCTGAGCCTGGCCGCCCTGGTGACCGCCGCGGCGGTGCCCCGGGCCCGCTGGCGGTTGTCCAGCGCCGTCATCGCCATCGCCCTGGCCGTGGGCGGCCTGATAATCCGCGGCGCCCGGCTGATCCTGCTTTGGCTGAGCCCCCTGGTCGTCGTCGCCGTCGTCGTCTGGCTCGCCGGTCGCTTCGACGGTCGCCGGCGACTGGCCGCGGCCGGTGCCACCCTGGTGCTGCTGACCGTCCCCGGCCTGCTCGCCGGAAAACCGGGAGGCCTGCCGACGGCCACCCGGGAGTTCGGCGACGAGGTATCCCGGCTGCTGCCGCCGGGAACCAACTTGGCCACCCCGACGCCCGGCCTGTACCTGCAGAACGGTGGCCTGCGCGTGGCCGATCTGAGCGGGGGGTTGCCGCCGGTGATCACCGAGCAACGCCGCGAGTTGGCCCCGGCCCTGGAGCGCTGGGCCGAAGATCCGCGCTACCGCCGCCCGCGCTACGCCGTCAGCGAACCGGCCAACCACGACGAACTGGCGCGCTGTCCGTTGATGAGCATGGTCCAACGCTTCGACGAGACCCGCGCCCTCTGGCGCATCGACTGGATACCCCTGGAGCGGCGCTTCGGTCTGTGGGAGCCCGCGGTCATCGAGGCCGTCGCCGGCCGACGGCTGCTGGACTTCATCGATCTGGGCGGCGACGCTCCGGTACTCGAAGGCCTGGCCGTCAACGCCCTCGGTGGGGCCGAACGCACCTGGGAGCTTGTGCTGCACTCCCAGACCATCGGCGGTCGGGAAGCCCCGGTGGCCGACACCTGCCTGGTCTACCGGGGCGCCGACGCCCTGCGCGTCGATATGCTGCTCCCCTCCGATACCGGCCTGGTCTGCGCCCGGGTCGCGGTCAGCGACGCCGACGTCGAGGTCTACAGCGAATCGGGCACTCAGTCCAGCTTTCACGAGTTGGCCGCGGATCGCTGGAACGAGGTCGTCGTCGAACTGCCCCCCGGCTCGCGTTACCTCAGTCTGATCTTCAACGGCCTGGGACCGCAGACCCGCCTGGCTCTGGGTTCCCTCTGGCTCTTCGATTGACCGGAGCGATGGGAAACGACCTCCAGCTCGAACTGGCCGACGAAACGGCCACCCTGGCCCTGGGCCGCAGGCTCGGGCGCCGCTGTCGGGGCGGGGAGCGCCTGCTGCTCCACGGTCCCCTCGGCGCGGGCAAGACCACCCTGGTGCGCGGCCTGGGCCGCGGGCTGGGGATCGAACACGGGGTGCGCAGCCCGACCTTCCAGCTCCTGCGCGAGTACCGCGGCCGCCTGGTTCTCTACCACGCTGATCTCTACCGCCTCGGCGGCACGGCGGCGGAGTTCACCGAGCTCGGCCTCTGGGAGCTGCCCGGCCCCCGAGGCGTGCTGGCCGTCGAGTGGGCCGAGCGCGGCGCCTTCCCCGGTGCTCACCTGACCGTGCGGTTGTCCTTCGCCGGAGCTGGACGCCGCATCATGCTGCGCGACGTCGGCGGCGCCCACGGCCACCTGCTGGAGTTGGACACCTCGGCGAACCTGACCTCGACGAACCCGACGGAAGGATAAGATGCGACTGCTGGCCCTGGCCTCGGCTACCCGACGCGGCGGCGCCGCCCTGCTGGACGACGCCGCGGGCATCCGCACCAGCGTCGAGTTCGCCCCGCCGACCACCGGCGGCGCCGGACTACTGCCCGCGGCCCTGGAATGCCTGAACGAGACGGGCCTGACCCCGGCGGACCTCGACGGCCTCGTCGTTTGCGGCGGCCCGGGCTCCTTCACCGGCCTACGCGTCGGCCTGGCCGTGACCCTCGGCCTGGCCGAGACCCACCGCCTGCCCGTCTACGCCCCGGGAAGCCTCGAGGTGCTGCGCTGGAGCGCCCGCGGTGAACTCGAGGACGACGAAGCCGTCCGCGTTCTGCTGGGCGCCGGCCGCGGCCTGGTCTTCACCCGGGCCTTCCACGGTGCGTCCCCCGCCGGCCCGCCGGAGCTGCTGACCCTGGAAGAGCTGGCCGCCCGCCCCGCCGCGGCGACGTATCTGGGAGCTTTTCCCGCTGACTGGTCGGCTCCGCCCGGGAGTCGCCGGCTGTCCGGCTACGATTGGATCGCCCCCCTCGCCCTGGCCGACCTCGGCCGGGTGCACCTCAACGAGGGTCGCCCGATCCCCCTCGAGGAGCTGAAACCGCTCTACCTCAAGGCCCCGGCGGCCCGGCCCCTGGTCGAAAAGGGCTGAGTTCCCGCCTCCGAGCAGACCCCATCCCCCTCCCCCGGGCGACCCCGGTATTGCCTAAAGTCCCTTTTTAGGCTAACATATTAGGTGAACACGCCTCCGTGGAGCGGATGACCCAGCGCTTACCGCCGGGAAACAACGGCGTCGCGGACCGAGCTGCCGGATCGGCGTGAAGCGGCCTGTCCACGGACAGATTTTCCAACGGCAACAAGCGGTCGACGAAGCGGCGGCCCGGCGTCGCGGCCTCCGACACCGCAGCAGACTCAGCGCCCGATACCCAGCGGCCGATGGGAGGACCAATGAGCGATAAAACCACCGAGCGCCGTTCCGCCAAGCGCTATCGTCCCACCAATCTGGACGGCGTCGTCCTCTCCGGTCTGCCCGAGCACTTCCGCGAGGTCCGGGTCCGCTCGATCTCTCGCAGCGGCCTGGCCATCGAGGTCAACATCGAGGACGTCCTGCCCCTGGACGCCCCCCTCGGCCAGCGCGTGACCCTGTCCTTCATGCTGCCCGACGTGGCCAAGATCGCCACCGTCCACGCCGAGGTCGTGCGCACCTACCGCCAAGTCTCCGACGGCGGTTTCATCCACCTGGCCTCCGACGGCGAATTGAACGAAACCTACGACGAGGGCGCCCGACCGGCCCACGACGACCGCACCTACGGCCTGGGATTGCGCTTCATCGAGCTGTCTGCGGAGATGAAGCGTCAGTTGGAGCGCTATCTGGACACGATCATCAACGACCCGTCCAGGGACGACAATCCCGCGGAAGAAGACTGAGCCAGCCCACGTCTGTCTAACGGATAAGACTCAACCATAACCAATGCCGATGACACTGAATCAACCCAAGCTGACCCTCGATCAATCCCTTAAGCTGCAGCTCAAGCTGTCGCCGAAGCTGCAGCAGGCCATCAAGCTGTTGGCCCTGCCCATCCTGCAGCTCAAGGACCGCGTCGACGAGGAACTCCTCAGCAACCCCGTCCTGGAGGCCGAACAGGGTGGCGAAGCCGGCATCCAGACCGACAGCGAACTCGAAGAACGCGACCGCGGCGACGAGGCCTGGGAGGCCCAGCGGGACTACCTGCCCTCGGACGAAACCCCCACCGACAACAACCATTCCGAGCGCGACTGGGAAGACTACCTGCGTTACGATCCGCGCCCCTACCGCCCGCCGCGACCGCTCGAGGTCTCGGAGGAAGACTCCTACATCGACCGGGTCGTCGCCCGGGAGACCTCCCTCAACGATCACCTGCTGTGGCAGTTGCGGCTCAACTGCGACGACGAGCGCCGGGAGATCATCGCCGCCGAACTCGTCGGCAACCTCGACGACGACGGTTACCTGCGCGGTTTCGATACCACCGAGCTGGCCGAGGATCTCGACCTCGACCCCCCCGCCGACGCCGCCGAGATCGAGGAGGTCCTCACCGGCTGCGTCCAGGGCCTGGACCCCCTCGGCGTCGGCGCCCGCGACCTGCGCGAGTGCCTGTTCATCCAGTTGGCCCCCCTGGCCGAGAACGGCACCGAGCCCGAACTGGTCGAGCTGGCCCGCCGGATCATCGACGGCCACCTCAACGAGGTCGCCAAGCGCAAGTACAAGAAACTGGCCCGCACACTGAAAGTCGATGTCGAGCGCCTGCGCGAAGCCGTCCATCTGGTCGCCGGCCTGGACCCCAAACCGGCGCGCAACTACACCGGCACCGCCGCCACCTACGTCAAGCCCGATGTCTTCATCGAGAAAATCGGCGACGAGTACCGCATCTATCTGAACGAATGGGGCATCCCCCGGTTGCGGATCTCCAACTACTACCGCCGCCTGGTCGCCGCCGGCGCCGCCGACAAGCAGACCAAGGAGTTCATCCGCGACAAGATCAACTCCGCCGTCTGGTTCATCAAAAATATCGACGAGCGGCGCCGCACCATCCTCAGCGTCACCGAGTTCATCTTCGAGTACCAGCGCGACTTCCTCACCAAGGGCCTCGAAGGCCTGCGCCCCCTGACCCTGGACACCGTCGCCGAGGCCGTCGACCTCAATCCCAGCACCGTCAGCCGGGCCACCTCGGGCAAGTACGTCCAGACACCCCGGGGCCTGTTCGAGCTGCGCTTCTTCTTCTCCGGCGGCATCTCGACCACCGACGGCGGCGAGGGCGTCTCGACGACCTACATCAAGGAGCGCATCCGCCGGCTGATCGCCGAGGAGACGACACCCCTCTCCGACCAGGCCATCGCCGACACGCTCCACGACGATGAGGGGCTGGACATCGCCCGGCGCACCGTCGCCAAGTATCGCAAACAGATGAAGATCCCCTCGTCCTCACGCCGCAAACCCCTCTAGCCCGAACGCTGACTCCGCCGCGCCGTCCGCGACCTTCGAAACAAACGACACGGCACACCGGGAGCACAGGGAAACGGCGACGCCGGAACCGGCACGGTTTTTGCGGAGGCCCGCCGGGGCACTCCGTCCCGGCGGGCGCCGAGATGCAAAAACCGTGCCGGTTCCGGCCGGCGGGGATTCAACCGCCCGCCTGAGTGTTGTTTCGAAGGTCGCGCCGCGCCGTCCGCAACTGTAACGACGGTAAGCCGCAACACAGAGCAATACGCAATACTATTATCCCACCCCCCACCAAAAAGAAAAATTGCCGACTACATCCCACCCCCGTCATCCCCGTTGGCTGCGTCGGGAGCCGCCCCGGAGCGAACACCTGGGCGAGGTGCGCCGCACCCTGCGCGAGCAGCGCCTCAGCACGGTCTGTGAGAGCGCCCGCTGCCCCAACCGCGGCGAGTGCTACGGCTGCGGCACCGCCACCTTCATGATCCTGGGCGAGCGCTGCACACGCAACTGCCGCTTCTGCTCGGTGCCCCACGGCGATCCGCCCCCGGTCGATAAAGATGAACCCCGGCGTCTGGCCGTGGCCGTGCGTCGCTGGGGGCTGTCCTACGTGGTGGCGACCTCGGTGACCCGGGACGACCTGCCCGACGGCGGCGCGGCCCAGTTCGCCGCCGTGATCGACGCCGTGGGCGCCCTGCCGGGACAACCCCCCGTCGAGGTGCTGGTGCCCGACTTCGCCGGGAACCCGGCCGCCGTCGACGACGTTACCGAAGCCGGACCCGCAGTCTTCGCTCACAACATCGAAACCGTGCCCCGGCTCTACCCCCGGGTGCGCCCCGGCGCCGATTACGAGCGCTCCCTCGCGGTGCTGCGCCGCGCCGCCGCTAACGGGCTGACAACCAAGAGCGGTCTGATGCTCGGCCTGGGCGAGAAACGGCACGAATTGGAGCGGGTCTTCGCCGAGCTCACCACCGTCGGCGTTCGCAGCCTGACCCTGGGGCAGTACCTGCGTCCCACGACGGAGCAATTACCCGTGGAACGCTACCTGCCGCCGGACGAGTTCGCGGAGTTGGCGGACCTCGCCCGCAACGCCGGGATCGACAGCGTCCTCAGCGGCCCCCTGGTGCGCAGCTCCTATTGCGCTGCGCAAACATACCACGAACTGTCCGGGAGCTGATCATCACGAGCGGTCGTCGCGAGCGGTCGTCGCCCTCGAACTCATCAAGATGTAGATTATCTCGTCCCGCAACCTCCAGACACCTGTTACACCAGCCACCCCGTCGCACGACGGGCTCATCACGGGAGGGACAGATGAAGGTCCATATCGTCGGACGCCATTTCGATATCACCGATGCCGTCAAGAGCTACGTCGAGGATCGCCTGCAGAAGATCCGCCGCCACTTCGACCGGGTGATGGACGTCAACGTCACCTTGAACCAGGAGAAATACCGGCACATCGCCGACATCGACATCAACGTCAACGGCGTCAACATGCACTGCGAAGAGGAAACCGGCGATATGTACACTTCCATCGACCTGGCGGTGGACAAGATCGACCGCCAGGTACGACGCTACAAGGAAAAACTACAGCGACGCAAACAGCGCGCCCGCTCCACCGCCGCCGTGGCCGAAGAACAATTGCCCCAGGCGACATACGAGCTGCTGGAGCCCGACGCCGGCGAGGTCAGCGAGGAAGAGCGCAAGATCATCAGGAGTGAACGGCACCTGATCAAGCCGATGAGTCTCGACGAGGCCGTGATGCAGATGGACCTGAACAACGCCGACTTCTACGCTTTCACCAACGCCCGGACGAACAATATCAACGTCGTCTATCGTCGCACCGACGGCAATGTCGGCTGGATCGCCCCGGAGTAGGCGGCTTGCGCGGTGAGTGGAAGCCGGAAGGATTATTGGTCTATACTGCACCCGGCCGTCACAGTCCTTAATGGAGAAGCCGACGGATCTCGGCCGGACCGTGGAGCCGACCCCGACCGATACCCGGACACTCTTCGGCCTCGGCTTGCCAGCGCTCCCGACTGGTCAGGATCGAAGACCAGAAGGGATAGCTGCGACACTGCCGGGGCCGGACGGGATAGATCTCGCAACGCGCTCCACCGGGTTGGAGGAAAACGCAGTCTCCGTTGGATCGTTCACGCAGGGACCAGCGTTTCAGGCCGATGCGCCGACACCAACGCCGGCGGAACTCATCCTCCTCCAGGCCCAAAGTAACGGCGATCAACCGGCGCTCCACTTCACCGACGAACACCACCCCGGGCTGACCCCGGCAGCAACGGGCGCAGTCCGGCAAACAGGAAAAACGCAAACCCGCGGGTTCGAACCACGTCGGCGGAGTGGAATTCACTTTGATATCCAAAGTCGGAGGTTCACGACACTATGAATAAAGCAACCGTCGCCCCGCTGCTGATCCTCGCCGCGCTGACCGCCCTCGGTCCGGCCTGCTTCCGCGTCGACGAGAACTTCGAGCTGGTGATGTACGTCAGCGGGGGACTGTCCACCTTCAGCGGTCGCGAGTACCTGATCACGGTCGAGGGCGATAGCGCCCACTGGTCCATCGAAGAGGAAGCCCTGGACGGCGAGATAACCCGGCAGGATGGCGATAAACCCGTCGCCGAACTCCGTGAGCTCTACACCGAGATAAGAACGCTGGGGTTCGAGGAGCTGGAGAACGCCGGCGAGTTGATGGTCACCGACCAGCACACCTATACAGTCACGGCCACCGACGGTGTATACACCTACGGCTTCAAGGTCTACGGACCGAGTTTCCAGCCCGACGAACGCTACCTGAAGATTATCGACGCCATCACCGGCTTCTGTCAACCGAACGCGGAAGGGGAGGACGACGCCGCCCCGCCGGAAACTAACCCGGCCGACAGCTAACCATTCCCGAGGAGGGTCATGCGCAGATTCTTAGTCGTCTCCATCTTGTTACTCACCGTTGCTACGTTATTATCAGGCTGCCGCCCACCGGCACCCGAACCCGGTGACTACACCGAACGCGAACCCCTGGAGCCCTTCTACGTCCACATGCGGGCCACCGGAGGCTACGACCTGTCCGAGATGCGCTACGCCGAATGGACGATCGAATACGAAGGCGGCGACAAGCTGCACTACGAGTACCTGGCCGAATCCGACATGGGCCATATCGACCACAACGAAGCAGAATTGCCCGCCTGGCGCGGCTACGAACTGTGGGACGCCTTCGAAGAAGCCGGAATCTGGGAGCTCTACACCGATTCCAGCGTCGAGATGCACAACAAGGCGACCTACGAAATCGAGGTGCGCCGCGGCGGCCAGAGCAACGATTTCAGCATCTACGCCCCCGGCTATCACTCCAAGGACGGCTACGAGATCGTCGTCGACGCTATCAAGGGCTTTTTCTAGGGAGCGCCGGCTCATAACCCGACTCAACAGTAGCCTCGAGACCGGCCCCGGCCGGTCTCCTCGTCCATTACCGCTTAACCGCACGGCAATACAGTTGATAACAGCCCCCGCGGACCATGTGCAACCCCCAATCCCGCGGCGCCGGAACTGGCACGGTTTTTGCATCTCGGCACCCGTTAATAAACGCTGCTAACGGGTCGCCTCCGCAAAAACCGTGCCAGTTCCGGCGTTCGTCAGTGACGGTGGGCGGTGTTTACTTCAGGCTGTTATCAACTGTTTTGCCGCTGGTGATGCCGCGTTGCTTGACGGGGTAATAACGGAGTAATAAAGGAGGAGACCCGGTAAGGGGTCTCCGTGGCGCGGCGGACGGGACTCGAACCCGCAACTTCCGGCGTGACAGGCCGGTGCTCTGACCGAATTGAACTACCGCCGCGTGTGGGGCAGGTGTTGCCCGGTTGAATTGAGCGTCTTTGGGAGTGACGGATCAGCCTGGGGAGTTGGGCTGTTGAGGCATCCCCGTCGAGCATTGGAGCGTTTTCATAACCCGACTCATTTTACCCGGCATCAATTGTGGCACCGGGAGGCTGAGGGGGATATTGGCTGTGGACGGGCTTGTCTGTAGTTTTCCCGATCTTCTTAACCCGGTCATTAATTCAGTACCGCTAGTCGGGGTTGGCCGTTGGGCGCGGCGAGCGAGGTTATCGGGAGGAGATCCGTGGCTATCCGTTGAACGTGCCCCCGTTGAATGTGCCCCCGCTGTCCGCGTCCCCGTTGTACGCTTTCCCGTTGTCCGCGCCCCGTTGTACGCTCCCCGTTGTACGCTCCCCGTTGTCCGCTTTCCCGTTGTACGCGCCCCGTTGTAACCCGGCCCCAATTCAGCCCCGGTGGTGGGCGGAACAGGGATTGAACCTGTGACCTCCGGTTTGTAAGACCGGCGCTCTCACCGACTGAGCTACCCGCCCGGAGCAAGGTCGTTTCCCGGTTCCTGGGTGGTGGGTACGTGGGAGAGGGGATTGTAAGCCGGGCCGGGGTTGAGTGTCAAGGGGAATGTGGGGTTGGGGTTAAGGTGTGGGAGTGTCCGCGACGGACGAGCCGCGGAGGTTGTAGTTCGGTTCGGCGTCGTATAGCGGCGCTGTCCTCGCCGTTAGGGTGTGGTTCGGTGAGGGGGAGGTGCGGCGTTGGGCCGTTGGCTCAGGATTCGGCTTGGCGGCGCTGTTTGAACTCCTTGAGCCGCATGAAGGTCGGCCGTTGGAGGTCCTCCTCGCGGTCGTAGAGGCGGTTGAAGTGGACGACGGTCTCGCCCTGTTCGTTTTCCTGTCGTTCGAGGGCGTCGAGTTCGTCGATCAGGTTGTCGGAGATTTGGCTTTCGCTGGTTTCCTCTTCCGTGGGTTGGGCGAGTTTGGCCCGTCGAGTGAAGCCGGTGGCGATGACGGTGACGGTGACCTGATCGGAGAGGTTGGATTCGACGACGCCGAAGACGATCTCGGCGTCGTCGTCGACGACGTCGCGGATCGAGTTGAGGGCTTCGTCGACGGCGTAGAGTGGCAGGTCCTGGGGGGCGGTGATATTGACCAGGACGCCCATGGCGCCGTCGATGGAGACCCCGTCGAGCAGGGGGGAGTTGACGGCGTTCTGGACGGCGTCGCCGATGGCGTTCTCTCCGGTGCCGTAGCCGGTGCCCATCAGGGCCTGGCCCATGCCGCTCATGACGGTTTTAACGTCGGCGAAGTCGACGTTGATCATCCCGGGGACCATGATGATGTCGGAGATGCCCTGGACGGCCTGGTGGAGGATGTCGTCGGCCATGGCGAAGGCGTTGTGGAAGGAGGTGCGTTTTTCGACGACGGCCAGCAGGCGCTGGTTGGGGATGACGATCAGGGTGTCGACGTTGGCGGCCATCTCTTCGAGGCCCTTTTCGGCCTTGCGGGCGCGGGCGGGGCCTTCGAAGTTGAAGGGTTTTGTGACGACGCCGACGGTTAGGATGCCGAGCTCTTTGGCCATTTCGGCGATGGCGGGGGCGGCGCCGGTGCCGGTGCCGCCGCCGAGTCCGGCGGTGATGAACAGCATATCGGAGCCACGCACGGCGGCCAGGAGCTCCTCGCGGCTCTCCTCGGCGGCTTCGCGACCGATCTCGGGTTTGGCTCCGGCTCCGAGTCCGCCGGTGAGTTTTGCGCCGAGTTGGATTTTGTTGTGGGCGGCGTTCTGGAGCAGGGCCTGGGCATCGGTGTTGGCGGCGATGAACTCGACACCGCGCAGCTCCGCTTCGACCATGCGGTTGACGGCGTTGCCGCCTCCGCCACCGACGCCGATGACTTTCAGATCGGCGAAGGTGTTGGGTTTTTCATTGAGCAGTTCCAGCATGGTTGACTCCTTGGGTTAAAAGAAATCTTTGAGCCAGCTTTTCATCCGGTTGATGATGTTTTCGAACAGGGAGCCCTCGTTGAGGTTTGTACCGTGGTGGCGGCCTTCGGCGGCGTAGAGAACGAGCCCGACGCCGGTGGAGTAGGCGGGGTCGTCGACGGAGTCGAACAGGCCGCCCATCGGTTGGGGTTTGGCGAGGCGGACGGGGGCGCCGAAGACGCGCTCGGCGAGATCGCAGGCCCCGGGGAGCTTGCTGGCGCCGCCGGTGAGGACATAGCCGGCGCGGAAGGCGTCGGCGAATTTGCTCTTGACGATCTCGCCCTTGACGAGTTCAAAGATCTCGGCCATCCGGGGCTCGATGATATCGACGAGCTGGTTACGCGACACCAGGCGGGGCGGACGGCCGCCGACGCTGGGAACCTCGATCATTTCCTCGGCGCCGACGAGATCGTAGGAGGCTGAGCCGTGGGCGCACTTGAGGACCTCGGCCTGTTTCGTGGGGGTGCGCAGGCCGATGGAGACGTCGTTGGTGACGTTGTTGCCGCCGAGGGCGATGATCGAGCTGAAGCGCAGGGCGCCGTCGATGATCATGGCGATGTCGGTGGTGCCGCCGCCGATATCGACCAGGGCCACGCCCAGCTCCTCCTCGTCCTCGGTCAGGACGGCGCGGGAGCTTGCCAGTGGTTCGAGGACGATATCGGCGACCTTGAGTCCGGCGCGCTCGACGCTCTTGACGATGTTCTGCACGCTGGTGACGGCGCCGGTGACGATGTGGACCTCGGATTCGAGGCGCACACCGCTCATACCGACGGGGTTCTTGATGCCGTCCTGATCGTCGACGATGTACTCCTGGGGCAGGACGTGGATGACCTCGCGATCGAGGGGGATGGCGATGGCCTGGGCGGCGTCGATGACCCGTTTGACGTCGTGCTCGCGGATCTCGTGATCCGAGGAGCTGACGGCGATGACCCCGCGGGAGTTGAAGCTTTTGATGTGGCCGCCGGCGACGCCGGCGAAGATGGCGCCGACCTCGACGTCGGCCATCAACTCGGCCTTGGAGACGGCCTCGGAGATACTCTTGACGCAATCCTCGATGTGGACCACGACGCCCCGGCGGAGGCCCTGGGCCGGCGCCGTGCCGACGCCGATGATCTCGGGCGCGCCGTCAGTGACTTCGGCGATGATGGCGCAGATCTTCGTCGTGCCGATGTCCAGACCGACGACGACGTTGGGGGCTTGTCTGTGGGCCATGATGGGCCTCCTCGTTAGAGTTCGGCTGCGGGTTCCGCGATTACCAGGAGCTCCTCGCCGGGAGTGGGCCGCGGCGGCGGAGGCGGGGCCTGATCACCGCCGCGGGCGACGATCTGACCCTCGTAGCGGGCGTCCAGGGCGCTGTAGCCGGTCAGGCGTTCGCGGCTCCAGACGGCCTGCAGGGCGGCCAGCAGAGCGTCTTCGGTTTTTCGGGGCAGATAGATGTCGCCGCCGTCGGCGATCCGGCCGCGCAGGCCGCCGTCGACCGGGGTCAGTTCCAGCAGTTCATCGGCCAGGGGCAGGGCCAGGCACTGCATCTCGTCACACAGGGCGCAGGCGGCCAGCAGGTCCTCGTCGCTGTGGCGTTCGAGTTCGCCGAGCCGCGGGAGTATCTCTTCGGGGACGTAGACGGGCAGATCGAAGCCACCGGCGTCCAGCAGGGTACGGGGCAGGACGGTGCCGTCGCCGGCCAGGAGCTGGAGCTCGCCGCCGCCGAGCCAGAGTACGGGAGTGCGCTCGCTGAGCTGGACGACGAGTTTGTCCGGATATTCCTTCTCGACCCGGGCCCGCTGGATGAAGGGGTTGCGTTCCAGCCGTTCTTCGAGCTCCTCGACCTCGAGGGCGAAGAGGTTTTCTTCCAGCGGCAGCGCGGCCCGGATCTCCTCGTCGCCGACCACGGCGTTGCCGGCCACGGCGACGCGCCGCAGGGCGAAGTGGTCGGAGCGCAGGTAGAGAACGACGGCGACGCAGATCACGGCCAGACTGACCAGGGCGATCATCCAGCGGGCGCGGCGACCCAGGCGCTGGAACAGACCTTCACTGCGACGGCGGCCGTCGATGTTCATCGTCGGTCTCCCTGGTGAGGGTTGAACTCGCCGGCCAGACGGACCTCGGTCTGCAGTTCGAGGCCGTGGCGCTCCCGCACGCATTGCCTGACCAGCCGGATGAGTTCGTAGAAGTCGGCGGCGCTGGCCTTGCCGGTGTTGATCATGAAGTTGGCGTGCTTGTCGCTGATTTGGGCTCCGCCGATCCGGCGCCCCTTGAGACCGCAGGCCTCGATCAGCATGGCGGCGGTGCGCTCCCGGGAGGGGTTCTTGAAGACGCTGCCGCAGTTGGGATATTCGAGGGGGTGCTTGCCCTCGCGGTCGGTGGTCAGCAGTTGGTGGCGCTCCAGCAGCTCCCGGGGGTCGCGGCGTTCCAGCTTGAGCATGGCGCCGGTGATCACGGCGCCCGGGGGCAGCTCGACGCGGCGGTAGCCGTAGTCGATTTCGTGGGCGTCGACCAGGGTCACCCGGCCCGAGGGCAGGGCCAGCTCGATCCAAGCCACCCGGGGCCAGATGGCCGTTCCATAAGCGCCGGCGTTCATCGCCAGGGCGCCGCCCAGGCTGCCGGGGATGCCGTAGAGGTCCTCCAGGCCGCCGAGACCCGTGGCCGCCAGACGGTCGAGGAGAACGGCCAGGCGCAGTCCGGCGGCGGCGATACAGCGGCGACCCTCGATGATGACCTTGCCTTCGTCGAAGCCCGGGCCGAGGTGCAGCACCAGGCCGTCGAAGCCGTCATCGGCCACCAGCAGGTTGGTGCCCCGACCCAACAGCAGGACGGGGACGCCGGCCTCGTCGGCCAGCCGCAGGGTGGTGGCGGCGTCGATGGCCGCGTCGGGCTCGACGAGGATCCTCGCCGGACCGCCCACACCCAGCCAGGTGTAGTCGGCCAGGGGCGTCCCCCGGCGATAGGGGATGCGCCTGGTCTTCAACTGCTGGACTAACTCCTCGCTGGTCATGCTTTTCCCATGGACGTGGCGCGCTGCGGCCGGTTCAGTCGGCGCGGGCCTCCTTGAGGGCGCTGACGATTTCGCGGGCGGTTTCCCAGATGTTGCCGGCGCCGAGGACCAGGATCAGCTCGTCGTCGGTGAGCATGTCGGCCAGTTTGGCCGGTATCTCGCGCCGGTCGGCGATGTAGGTCACGTCGCGGTGGCCGTGGCGACGGACGCCCTCGGCCAGCTTGGCCGCCGAAACCCCGGGGATGGCGGGCTCGCCGGCGGGGTAGATGTCGGTGACGATCAGGCGGTCGGCCTGGTAGAAGCAGCGCTGGAAGCGTTCGAAGAGGGCCTTGGTCCGGGTGTAACGGTGGGGCTGAAAGACGGCGGTGATCCGTCGTCCGGCCTTGGCCCAGCCGCTCTTGATGGCCTCCAGGGTGGCCTCGATTTCGGTGGGATGGTGGGCGTAGTCGTGGAGCACGGTCAGGCCGCCGATGTTGCCGATGTTCTGCAGGCGCATCTCGATGCCGCGGAAGCTGCGCAGGCCGCGGATGATCTGTTCCGGCGTCGCCCCGACCTCCAGGGCCACGGCGGCGGCGGCCAGGCTGTTGAGGACGTTGTGGCGTCCGGGCAGGTTGAGGTCGACCTCGCCCAGCTCCTCGGCGCCGCGGTAGAGCTTGTACTTGGCGCTCATCGGCAGCAGGGTGAGCTCCCGAGCGATGACGTCGCACTGGGTGGTGAAGCCGTAGGTGATGTAGCGTCGCTTGAGCTTGGGGATCATGTCCTGGACGGCCTCGTCGTCGAGACAGACCACCGTGGCGCCGTAGAAGGGCACCTGGTTGGCGAAGCGGGCGAAGGCCTCCTTGATCTGCTCGAAGCCGCCGTAGTAGTTGAGGTGGTCGGCGTCGATGTTGGTGACCACGGCGTAGGCCGGCCGGATGTCCAGGAAGGTGCCGTCGGATTCATCGGCCTCGACGATGAAGTAATCGCCCGAACCCAGGGTGGCCCCGGTGGTGTAACCCTCCCGCGGCGGCGGGGCGGCCTCGCCCTCCTCGGGCTGGGCTTCGTCGGGCAAAGTCAGGGCCGAGAGCTTGCCGCCGATGACCGCCGTCGGATCCAGGCCGGCTTCGGACAGCACGGCGTAGATGAAGCTGGCCGTGGTCGTCTTGCCGTGGGTGCCGGCGACGGCGATGGGGTAGCGCAGGCGCATGATCTCGCTGAGGATCTCCGAGCGGCTGATGACGGGGATGTTGTATTTACGCCCGGCCAGCACCTCGACGTTGTCGGCGGGGATGGCCGAGGAGACGGCGACGACGTCGGCGCCGATGACGTTCTTCTCCTGGTGGCCGACGGTTATCTGAGCCCCCAGACCGCGCAGGCGCTCGACGGTGGCCCCGGCGCGCAGGTCACTGCCCGAGACCTCGAAGCCCAGGTTGAGCAGGATCTCGGCGATTCCGGACATGCCGGCACCGCCGACGCCCACCAGGTGTACCCGGGTAACTCTGCCCAGCATCAGGGTCATGCGTTCCTCCCGTTCTCTGCGGGGGTGGCCGGCCCGGCGGTTTGCAGGGCCAGACGGGCCGCGCGCTCGGCGGCGTCGGGACGACCCAGCCGCCGCATGGCGGCGGCCATGCGGTCACGTAGCGCCGCGTCCTCGGCCAGGCGCCGAACCTCGGCGATCAGGCGCTCGGCGTCCAGCTCGGCGTCGTCGACCAGGAAGGCCGCCCCGGCGGCGGTGAAGGCCCGGGCGTTGGCCCGCTGGTGATCGGCGGCGGCGTGGGGGTAGGGGACGAAGATCGCCGGAATGCCGCAGGCGGCCAGCTCGAAGGCCCCGCCGCCGGAACGGGCCACGGCGAAATCGCTGATCGCGAAGGCCGCGCCGACGGGGTCGAGAAAGGCGGCGACGTGGGCCCGCAGACCGGCCCGGCGCACGGCGCCCTCGACGGCGTCGCGCATCGCCTCGCCGGTCTGGAGGATCCACTGGACCTCGAGTTCGGCCAGGCGCGGCGCGGCGTCGATGACGGCCTCGTTGAGCGAGCGGGCCCCGGCGCTGCCGCCGATGACCAGACCGGTGAGCCGGTCCGCTTCGAGGCCGAAAACAGAGTAATCGGCGGGGAAGGCCGTCAGCTCCGTGCGCACCGGATTGCCAGTCACCAGGGCCCGGCCCATGTTCAGGATGGCGGCGCTTTCGGGAAAGGCCACGGCGGCGGCGGACGCCAGGGGCGACAGCACGCGGTTGGTTAAACCGGGCACGGCGTTCTGCTCCAACAGCAACACCGGAACGTGGAGCATCCGGGCCGCCAGGGCGACGGGGAAACCTTCATAACCGCCGCAGACGACCACCAGTTGGGGTTCGAGCACGCGCAACAACACCCGGGCCGCCGTCACCCCGTGGAAGTTGATCAGCATGCCGCGCAGCAGCTCGAGGAAATCGGTCTGGTAGACCGGGGCCGCCGGAACGTAATGGTAGTGCCAGCCACGCTTGGAACACACCCGGCGCGGCAGCTCGAAACCGGCGCCGCAGAAGTTGATCTCCACGTCGGGACGCAGGCGCTGGATCTCGGCGCCGACGGCCACACCGGGAAACAGGTGGCCGCCGGTCTTGCCGCCGGCGAACAGGATCCGCCTTTTCAGGCGCCAGGGCGACATCAGCGCCACCTCCGCCGACGATCGGCCCGGGCGTAGATCTCGCCGTAAGGCCGGTTATAGCTATGGCCGAAACCGCGCCGACCGCCGCCGGAGCGCCGGGGCCGCGGCCGCTCGAAGCTTCGTCGCTCGACGCGGCTGCTATAGGCCGGCGAAGCTACGGGTTCGCGACGCACCCGGCTCTCGGGCAGGGGCTCGCCGACCTTGGAAGGCGCCCCGGCCAGGTTCTCCCGGGCCACGCCGGCCAGCAGACCCACGGCGGCCAGACCCACCACCAGGGAGCTGCCGCCGTAGCTGATGAAGGGCAGGGGCAGCCCCGTCGTCGGCAGCAGCGCCGTGACCACGCCGATGTTGATCAGGGCCTGCAGCCCCAGCCAGACCGTCACCCCGAGGGCGGTCAACCGGCTGAAGGGGTCGCGGGCCGCCTTGACGATCCGCAACCCGATGATCACCAGGGCCACGAACAGCCCCAGTACGGCCAGCCCGCCCAGCAGTCCCAGCTCCTCGCCGAGGATGCTGAAGATGAAATCGGTGTGCGCCTCGGGCAGGTAGAACAGCTTCTGCTGGCTGGCCCCCAGCCCCACGCCGCTCAGGCCGCCGGAGCCGATGGCCAGCAGGCTCTGGACGATCTGGTAGCCCGAGGCCTCGGCGTCGGCCCAGGGGTCGAGGAAGGCCGTCACCCGGGCCCAGCGGTAGGGCTCGAGATAGACGAGGACGACCACCAAGGGGATCAGCACGGCCAGGGTCAGCAGGAGGTGCTTGCCCGGTACCCCGGCGATCCAGAACAGCGCCAGGGCGGTGACGAACAGCAGCAGGGCCGTGGAGAGGTCGGGCTGCAACAGCAGCAGGGCGCAGGCCGCCAGCACCACCAGCAGGGGCGGTAGCAGGCCGCGCTTGAACTCGCCCAGGCGCTCCGTGGTCCGCGCCAGGCGCGAGGCCAGATAGAGCACCAGCAGCAGCTTGACGATCTCCGAGGGCTGGAAGCTGAACAGCCCCAGGGACAGCCAGCGCCGGGCCCCGGAGCTCTCGGCGCCGAAGTCCTGCAGCAGCACCAGCACCAGCAGGCCCATCCCCACCAGCAGGGCCGGCTTGGCCAGCTTGGCCAACCGCGCCGCCCCCAGGCGCCACAGCAGCAGCATCAGGGCCACGCCCGGCAGCAGTTTCCAGAGCTGACTCTTCAGGTAGTAGAGCGCATCCCCCCGGGCGGCGCCCAGCACCTGACCGGCGCTGCCGACCAGCAGCAGGCCGACCAGCACCAGGGCCGTGGTAACGATGAACAACTGGATGTCCGGGCGCTTGAGGTTCATGATCGTCCGGGGAGAGGGGTTGATGGTGGACCGCCGTGACTAGCGGTTGCGCCGACCCACCACGGGCAGATCGAAGCGCAGGGCCTCGTCGTTGCGGTCTTCGAAGGCGAACTCGCGGATGTTGAGCTCGAAGGTCAACTGATCCTCGCTCTCGACGGCGACATCATCGCCGGGACCGTTGTTGCTGCGGGTGTCGTGCAGGCTATCGTCGAACATGATAACAACCCTTCCTTCGTTACGGCGACGCTTAATCGCCGTGATTGCGTCTCAATCGTCGTCACCGGCGCACCGCGCTCAGCGCAGCTTGAGGGTGGCGATGGAGATCAGGGCGAACATGGCCGCCAGGATCCAGAAGCGGACGAAGACCCGGCTCTCGGGCCAGCCCTTGAGCTCGAAGTGGTGGTGCAGGGGCGACATCTTGAACAGGCGCTTGCCCCCGCCGTCGGGACCCTTGCCCTTGGTCAGTTTGTAGTAGCCGACCTGGAGAATGACCGACAGGCCCTCGAGGACGAAAACCCCGCCGACGATCAGCAGTAAAAGCTCCTGCTTGCAGAAGATGGCCACGGCGCCGACCGCCCCGCCGAGGGCCAGGGAGCCGGTGTCGCCCATGAAGATCTCGGCGGGATGGGCGTTGTACCAGAGGAAACCCAGGGCCGCCCCGACCAGGGCGGTGACGAAGATGGTCAACTCGCCGATGTCGGAGAGGAAGGTCACCTCGAGGTAGTTGGCAAAGACGGCGTGACCGGCGATATAGACGAAGATGACGTAGGCCAGGCCGGCGAACAGCGTCGAGCCGATGGCCAGGCCGTCCAGGCCGTCGGTCAGGTTGACGGCGTTGGAGGCGGCGATGATCACCAGGGCGACGAAGGGGATGTAGCCCCAGCCCAGATCGAGTTGGACGTCTTTGAAGAAGGGCACGGTCAGGATCGTCGAGTGGGCCGGATCCAGGGGCCAGAAGTAGAGGATGCAGCCCACGCCGAGACCGAGGAGGGCCTGGCCGATCAGCTTGTAGCGCGCCACCAGCCCCAGGGGCTGGTTCTTGACGTTCTTGAGGTAGTCATCGAGGAAGCCCAGCAGGGCCAAGCCGATGGTCACCGCCAGGGCCATCAGCACGTAGCGGTTGGTCAGGTCGGCGAACAGCAGGGTGGGCACCACCAGGGCCAGCAGGATGATCACCCCGCCCATGGTGGGCGTCTTCTCCTTGGCCTTGTGGTGCTGCGGGCCGTCCTCCCGGGTCTGCTCGGTGAACTGCTTCTTGCGCAGCCAGCGGATCAGCGGGCGGGCGAAGATGAAGGTCAGCAGGACCGCGGTGATCGCCGCCGCCCCGGCGCGGAAGGTGATGTAGTTGAACAGGCGCAGGAAGCCGATCTCGTCGGACAACGGCGCCAGCAAATGGTAGAGCATCATTCCCCCGCGGATGGCGGTCAGATCTCGGGCAGTTCCTCGAGCAGGCGGTCGAGTTCCAGGGCGTTGGAGGCTTTGGCCAGCAGAACGTCGCCGGGGCGCAGCACCTCGAGCAGGCGCTTGCGGGCCTCCACGCGATCCCGCGCCCGGTAGACCCGGCTCATCCCGGCCTCCCGGGCCCCGGCGGCCGTCTCGGCGGCCAGACCGCCGACGGCGATCAGGACGTCGATCCCCAGCCGGGCCACCAGGGCGCCGACCTCGTGATGCAGCTCTTCGGCGGCGGGACCGAGTTCGAGCATGTCCCCGAGAACGGCGACGCGGCGCTGGCCGGGCAGGGCGGCCAGGGTGCGCAGGGCGGCCTCCATGCTCAGGGGGTTGGCGTTGTAGGCGTCCTGCAGCACGACGAGGGAGCCGTGGTTGACCACGTCGCCGCGCTGCCGCGTCAGCCGGGCGGCGTTGAGGCTGCGGGCCGCCCGCTCCAGGGGCACGCCGCAGAGCAGGGCCGCCGCGGCGGCGCGCAGGGCCGAGAGGGCCTGGTGATGACCGGGTCGGGGCAGATCGATCCGCGCCCGGGCCTTGACGAAGCCCAGCTCCGCCGGGGGCTCCCAGACCAGATCGAAGCGCAGCCCCTCCGGGGTTTCATGAAGCTCCTCGGCGCGGCAGTCCCCGCGCTCCAGGCCGAAGGTGATCACCCGGCAGCGGGCGAAGCCACGCAGGAAGTCGTAGTGTTCGTCCTCGACGGGCAGGACGGCGAAGCCCGTCGGCGGCAGCTCCTCGAGCAGCTCGGCCTTGGCGCGGGCGATGCCGCGGACGCTGTCGAAGAACTCGAGGTGCGAAGGGCCGACGGCGGTGACGACGCCGATCTGCGGCCGGGCCGCCCGGGCCAGCTCCCGGATCTCCCCCGCCCACTGCATCCCCAGTTCGAGGACGGCGAAGCGGTGCTCCGGGGTCAGCCGGGCCAGGGTCAAGGGCACGCCGACCTCGGTATTGAGGTTGCCGGCGGTGACCAGGCTGGGGGCGTAATCGGCCATGATCCGGCCCAGATAGTCCTTGGTCGAGGTCTTGCCGACCGAACCGGTGATCCCGACGACGCGGAGCTCGGGGAAGCGCCCGCGGAAGCCGGCGGCGATCCGCAGCAGGGCCCGGCGGACATCGTCGACGACGAGCTGGGGCAGACCGGACAGGGCGCGCGGCCGGGAGACCAGCGCCGCCACGGTCCCCGCGGGCAGGCGGTCGAGGAAATCGTGGCCGTCGACGCGGCTGCCGGTCAGGGCGCAGAAAACGTCACCGCTCTCGACGACGCGGGAATCCGCCGCCAGGCCGCCCACGGCGGACCGGCGTAGCTCCTCGGCTGCGTCTAGCGCGAAGGACGCCCCGGCCCAGTCGGCCAGCCCGCCCAGGGTCAGGGGGCTGCCGAGATCGGCGCGCAGACGGTTCAGCTGGCGGCTCATCGATCCTCCAGGCGCACGATCAGTTTGTCCTCGTCGCGCTCGACGGCGCTTACCGTTCCGCAGCCGTGGAACTCGGCCCGCAGACCGGCCGCCGAGATCAGGGCCGCCGCCCGGCGAGCGTCCAGGCCGAGGAGTTCGAGCTCGTCGTCGACGGGGGCGCTGCGGCGCAGCAGGTCCGGAGTGTCGGCGCGCACCACCCGGGCGCTCAGGGCGCCGGGCGCCGGAACGCCCTCCAGGGCCAGCACCTGACGGACGATGCGGGCGAAGGCCGGACCGCAGGTCGGACCGCCGCCGTAGATCGGCCGGGGCTCGTCGAGGACCACCAACAGAACCAGGCGGGGATCGGCGGCCGGGGCGAAACCGACAAAGCTGGCGATGTAACGGTTGCCGTCCAGATAACCACCGGGTCCGATCTTCTGCGCCGTACCCGTCTTGCCGCCGACCCGATAGCCCGAGCCGCCGGCGTCGACGGCCAAACCGCGCTCGACGGTCTCCACCAGGATCTCGCGCAGTTCGGCGGCGGTCTCCGCGGAGATCACCCGGCCGCGCGGTTCGCTCGGATTATCGGCGACGGGGCGGCCGCGCTCCTCGAAGCGCTCCACCAGGCGCGGGCGGACCAGGCTGCCGCCGTTGGCCAGGGCGGCGTAGCCCACGGCCAACTGCAAAGGAGTGACGGCGATACCCTGACCGAAGCTGGCGCAGGCGGTGTCCAGGGGGTACCAGCGCTCGGCGTCGCGCAGGATGCCGCCGGCCTCGCCGACGGCCTCGAGGCCGCTGGGCTCGCCGAAGCCGAAGGCGCGCAGGTAGTCGTGCAGGCGCTCCCGCCCCAGCAGGCGGCCGATCTGCAGCACGCCGACGTTGCTGGAGCGCTCGATGATCCCGCTGACGGTGAGCCGGGAAGCGTGGGGCAGGCTGTCGCGGATGCGCCGCCCGGTCACCAGGGTCGCCTGGGGGGTGTCGAAGACGGTTTCCGCCTCGACCAGGCCCTCCTCGAGGGCGGCGGCGACGGTGAAAGCCTTCATCGTGCTGCCCGGCTCGTAGACGTCGGTGACGGCGCGGTTGCGCCGCACCTCGGCCGGGTAGGCGGCGAAATCGTTGGGATCGTAGTCCGGGTAGTTGGCCAGGGCCAGCAGGGAGCCGTCGGCGGGGTCGAGCATGACGGCCATCCCGCCGCGGGCGTTGCCGCGCTCGACGGCGGCGGCCAGCTCACGCTCGACGATGTGCTGATAGCGGGCGTCGATGGTCAGGAAGATATCCCGGCCGCGCTCGGGCTCCTCCAGGGTCTCCTCGAGGGGGTAGAGGGGGCGGCCGGCGGCGTCGGTGACCTTGAGCACCCAGCCCGGCTCGCCGATGAGTTCGTCGTCATAGAGCAGTTCCAAGCCCTCGAGCCCCCGGTGGTCGACACCGACGAAACCCAGCAGGTGGGCGGCGGTGCGTCCCAGGGGATAGATGCGCGCCGGTTCGTCGCGCAGATGGACACCGGGCAGCGCGGCCTCGCGCAGCTCGGCGGCCTCGCTCTCGCTGAGTCCCCGGGAGAGCCAAACGAAATAGCCGCTGCGGTGGACCAGCTCGTAGACCTTGGTACGCGGCAGCCCGAGGATACGGGTCAGTTCATCGATGACGTAGTCGCGACGCTCCTCGGGCACCTCGGCCGGCGAGAGGAAGGCCGTCGGTATTTCGCGGTCCGCGGCCAGGACGACGCCGTTGCGGTCGTAGATGGTGCCGCGCAGCCCGGGCAGGGGCTCCCGGCTGACCTGCTGGCTGTGGGCCTGCTCGCCCAGTTCGGCGCCGCGGATGACCTGGAGCTGGATCAGCCGTCCGGCGATGATCAGGGCGAAGACACCCAGGATCACCGTCAGCCAGACCAGGCGGCGGCTGCCGGTTTGGCGGCGTTGCTGTCGCAGATCCTCGCGCACGGGCATCCTCTGATTATCAGTAGACGGTGACGGTCTCGATCGTCTCGGGCACCTCGAGCTCGAGGCGCGCCGCGGCCAGGGATTCCAGGTTCTCCGGTGAGACGGCCAAGCGCCATTTCTCACCCCAGCGCCGGGCCAGTTCCTCTTCCTCGACGACCTCGCGGCGCAGGCCGTCGATCTCGGTCCGCAGGCTGTAGGCCCGGCTGTTGAGCACCAGATGCAGGGCGCCCAGGGCGGCGGCGCCCAGGATCAGCAGAAACCAGAAACGGTAGCCCCGCTTAGCCATCGTCCTCCTCCAGCCGCTCGGCGGCGCGCAACTTGGCCGAACGAGCCCGCGGGTTGTCGGCGAGCTCTTCCTCCGTCGGCGTCAGCGGGCGCCTGGTCAGCAAGCGGAGTTGCCGGCGGGGCTCGCAGCGGCAGACCGGGGTTCCGGGCGGACAGATGCAATGTCCGCTGCGATGCTTGAAAAAACGCTTGACGAGGCGATCCTCGCCGGAGTGATAGCTGATGAAAACCAGGCGACCGCCGGGCTCGAGCAGCTCCAGGGCGCTGTTCAATCCGTGTTCGAGCTGGACCAGCTCGTCGTTGACGGCGATGCGCAGGGCCTGGAAGGTCCGGGTGGCCGGATCGAGCCGGCCCGAGGGTCCAACGGCCCGACGGACGACCTCGGCCAGGGCCCGGGTGTCGGCGAAGGGTCGCTCGTTCACTATGGCCGTCGCCGCCCGACGCCAGCGCCGCTCGCCGCCGTAATCGCGCAGCAGCCGTCCCAGGGTCTCCTCGTCGAGTCCGTCGATCAGCTCGGTCGCCGTCGGTCCGGAGACGGGGTCCATCCGCATGTCCAGCGGACCGTCGAGGCGGAAGCTGAAGCCCCGAGCGGCATCGCTGAGCTGCTCCGAGGAGACGCCGAGGTCGAACAGCAGGCCGTCGAAGCGTTCGGCCAATTCGCCCAACTGGGCGAAGGAAAGCTTCAAAATCCGCAGGCGGTCACCGAAGGCGTCGGCCGATTCGCGGCGCACCCGCCGCAGCGCCTCGGGGTCGCGGTCGCAACCCAACACCCCCGCCTCGGGATAGCGGCTCAGCAGGGCCCGGCTGTGACCGCCCCGACCCAGGGTGGCGTCGAGGTAGGAGCCCGCCGGATCGACGACCCAGTGCTCCAGGACCTCCTCGACCATCACCGGCTGGTGTCGCTCCACCTGAACTCCCCGGGGGAAAGGGTGGGGTTTCAACTCAGAATTCCAACTCGCCGAGGGTTTCAGCGGCGTCCTCGTAATCGGCGTCGGCGGCGTAATCCTCCCAGGCGGCCTTGTCCCAGATCTCAATCCGGCGGCCGACGCCGACGACGATCACCTCTCGCTTGAGCTCGGCCCAGGCCCGCAGGTGTTGGGGGATACCGACGCGGCCCTGCTTGTCCAGGGTGACCTCGACGGCGCCGGCGAACAGCAGGCGGGCGAAGCGCCGGGCGGCGCGCTGATTGGCGGCCAGCGACTGCACCCGGCCGGCCACCTCGCGCCAGGTCTCGACGGGGTACAGGAACAAACAGCCGTCCAGCCCCTGAGCCAGAACCCAGTCGACGGTCCCGTCGTCACCGTTGCGCAGACGGGCGGGGATCGCCAGGCGACCCTTCTCGTCCAGGTTGTATTCGTAGCGGCCCAGAAACACGACTAATCCTCGTTCAAGTGACTGACTGCCAATGGCGGGGCCCTGGGGGGCCCAAAGCCTAAGCTGTAATCCAGCAGCTACTTAGCCCATAGCAACCAGCTTTTTTTAATGCTCCACCACTTTTTAATGCTCGCCCACTTGTAATGCTCCCCCACTTGTAATGCTCCCCCACTTGTAATGCTCGCCCACTTTTTAATGCTCGCCCACTTTTTAATGCTCGCCCATTTTTTTAATGCCCCCCCACTTTTCCCCACCTTTCACCACGGCATTATAGTAACCGGCCTGGAGCGACGTGTCAATAGCTCGTAGTAACTTTTTTACAAAAAAATAGTTAGCGCTATCATCATCTGTAAGACACAGGAAACCGAAGAACCGACGGTTTCGTTAAAGAACCCAATGTTAATGAATCTTAACTACATGAAATATTAGCTTTTATACCCATCTTGCCTCGTGGTGCAAGCAGGTGGGGAGAAACAGACGCGCGACCGTGCGCCGCTCGCGCACCGAGCGATGCCAATATCAGATACGCGCAACTAGCCGCGGGCCGGACAATCGCCAAGGCAGCTCTGAAAAAACGCCCGGCACACCGCGACAAGCCAAGAACCTCCGCGCCGGAACTGGCACGGTTTTTGCGGAGGTGGACCGTTATACTTCTTCGTAACGGTCACCGAGATGCAAAAACCGTGCCAGTTCCGGCGCCGCAGGGTTCACCGGCGCGCCGATCGACAGCGGCTGTTTTCAGAGCTGCGGGGGATTAGAACGAGGACCGCCGGAGCGGTCCTCGCGAGGGAATCATGGACGGCGGGTGTCTTACTGAGCGACGTCGAATTCGTCGTCGAAGGCGGCGCCTTTTTCCTCGTCCATGGCGTAAATCTTCTCGCTGACGGACTGCAGGCGGGTCATGTCTTCTTCGAGCGTCTCGAACTCGGTCATGACGGTTTCGGCGTCGGTTCCCATCTCCTCATAGAGGGTCAGGGCCTTGTCGGAGTCGGGATCGTCGGGGTAGACACCGACGAAGATGGCGGCCAGCTCGTCGTCGCTGAGACCTTCACCTTCCATGCTGGCAGTGACCTCTCCCATGGCCTCGGCGGCCTCGCCGGCGGCGGCTTCCATCTCTTCGGCCATTTCCTCGAGGGCGGCTTCGGTCTCATCGAGGGCTTGCTCTTCTTCACTCTCACAAGCAACGAAGAACAGGCCGAGGGCGGCGATCAGGGTCAGGGCGATAATCGTGCGCATCTTTTGGGCCTCCTTTGGGGGGTTGACGCTGGATTGTTGCTCCAGCGAAACGGGTGCAGCATGCTGCAAGGTTCACACTGCAAGGTACACAAAGGAGTATTGTACAATATCAGGCGCCGGATTTGTGAGCGTTCAGGTGTCGGTGCGGCCGGTTAGTTGAGAGGCTCTGGTCATCGGAGCGCCCCGTCGGACGCTCACTGGGTGAAGGGCAGATCCTCGAGGTGCTCGGTGGTCTGTTCGAGGATCGCCTCGATCTGCCGGGCGATGTCGCCGGTAAAGTCCTCGAGGTCCGCGCCGAACCGGGGAAGGTCGGTCTCGCTCTCACCTTCGAGCTCATCGAACAGGTTGGCGGTGGCCAGGCTGATGACGTAGCCGTTGTAGGTCAGGTTGGCGGAGAGGTCCTCGGCGATCTCGGCGGCGATGGGCTGGTAGCGGGCGCCGTCGTCGAGGAGCTCCCGCGTGTAGGCGTCGAACTCGGCGGCCGAGGTGCCGTACTCGGCCAGGGTCTCGTCCCAGGCCGCAGTAGAGTCGCCGCTCCAATCCTCGTAGGTCTCCAGCCAGATCTCGGCGTAGGTCTCGTCGTTGAGCTCCGTAATGGCCGTCTCGTTCTGCATGACGAGGAAGAAGACCAGGCCGCCGGAGAGCAGCGTCAGCAAACCGGCGATGAGGGCCAGGCGCGCCGGCTTCGACGGGGAAGACCGTGAACGCCGTGTATCCGTCGGCGCCGGACCGTAGCTGATCCCGTCGTCGTCGGCGTAGGGTTGTTCCACATCCAGACGCTCGTAGTGGCGCCGCGAAGCCCCGCAGGCCGGGCAGCGCCCGTTGAGCGGCCGGTCGAATTCGGCGCCGCAGTTGTTGCAGAAATGCATCCTTGTCCCCGTGAAAGAGAATATCGAAGGGCCGGGCGGTCAGACTACTGATTGTAATCCAGACCCGTGGTGCTGTAAACGCCCGGTGCATCCTACCGACCGGGCTGTTCGCCGCGGAGTGTAAAAGGCGGAGCCGTGTTGTCGGCTCCGCCCACCGGTTTGTCAACCGGACGCTACATGAAGATTTCGTCGAAGGCCGCGCCCTTCTCCTCGTCCAGGGAGTGGATCTTCTCGCTGACGGACTTGACCCGTTCCGGGTCTTCCTCGAGGGCCTCGAAGGCCTCTTCGACGGTTTCATCGTCGGTTTCATACTTCTCGAGGACTTCGGCCGGCACCTCTTCCTCGGGGTAGGCGGCGACGAAGATCTCGGCCAGTTCCTTGTCGGTCAGACCGCCCAGGCCGGCCAGGCTCTCATCGATGCCCTCGGCCATGCCTTCCATACCTTCGACCATACCGCCGAAGAGGTCGCCCAGGCCCTGGCCGAGCTCTTCCATCCCGGCGGAGAATTCCTCGCCGAAGGCCTCCAGGTCCTCGAACTCGGCCATGGCGCCGCCCAGCCCCAGGCTCATAGCCAGCACGAAGGCGGCGTCCTCGTCCTTCTCGGCCACCATGTCGACGACCTTCTCGGCCCGATCGGGATCATCGGCCAGCTCGTCGTAGTAGTTATCCATGTCTTCCTGGGACCAACCGTACTCGTCGGCCACCTTCTGGGCCTCTTCCTCGTTCTCGATGTTGTAGGACTTGATCCAGAACTCGACGAAATTCTCGTCGTTGAGCTCCTTGCCGCAACCGGTGATGATCAGGCCGAGGGCCACGATCAGGGTCAGAGCCAAGAATTTTCGCATCGGTTTCCTCCAGGTTGGCCCGGCGTTGCCGGGTCGTTGAGCAGGCTGATGAGCCTCGTCGGTTCCGTCGGAACGAGTAAGGTTACTGAAGTATGGCCCGAGCCGGGCGGGTGTCCCGCGGATCCGTCGTTCCACAAGCGGCATCCGGTGTGCAGGGTGCAGCCTATATATTTTAGTCGGTTCTCGTGGGGATGTCCAGCGGTTAACGGCTGGAGGGGCCTCCCAGTGCTCGGCCCAGTGCCCGCCGAACACTCTACCCGGCGGGTGCAAGAATGGGATGGCGGACCGCCCGGTAAGTGACTAGCTAACAACGGCCCCCGGTGGGGGGCCGTTGGAACAACGCTACTGCGGTGAAACCATGCTTACTGAGCGTCCTCTTCCTCGGTGCCTTCGGTGGCCTCTTCCATGGCGCCTTCGGCCTCGTCGACGGCCTCGCCCATGCCTTCGCTGGCCTCTTCCAGGCCCTCGTTGATGCCGGCTTCGAGGTCGCCGAACATGTCGCCCAGGCCCTCCATGCTCTCGTCCAGCGCGGTGCCCAGGTCCTCACCGAAGCCGCCCAGACCGACGGACATGGTGTAGCCGAAGTAGGCCATGCTGGCGCCGAGGTCGTCCTCGATAGCCTTGGTCACTTCGGTGTAACGGGCGTCGTCACCCTCGAGCAGCTCGATGGTGTAGGCGTCGTACTCCTCGGCCGAGGTGCCGTATTCCTTCAGGGCCTCGTCCCAGGCGCCTTCTTGCTCGCCGTCCCACTTCTCGTAGGTCTCGAGCCAGATGTCGGCGTAGGTTTCGTCGTTGAGTTCATCGATGCCGCCGCCGCAGCCGGTCAGGGCGGCGCCGAGGGCCACGATCAGGGTGGCCAGCAGGATCTTGCGCATTGTTTCCTCCAGGTTTGGCAGGTTTGGTGGGTACTGTCTGTACTGCTCGTACAGTAGGGTTGACTCGCCCTGCGGCGGGTCGGGTTCGCCAGGGGTTGATAAAGAGAGCGGGTCTTGGGATAAGACCTGCTCTCAAATTATAGTGTCACTCGTCCCTTTTTTCTTCCTTCTCGGCGGTGGATTCCTCCGCGGCGTCGGGCTCGTTCTCGGGAGCGTCGGCGCCCTCTGCAGGGCCCTCTTCCGCCTTTTCTTCTTCAGCGGCTTCCTCCGCCACCGGTTCATCGTCGGCGGCCTCGGCGGCAGCTTCGGCAGCGTCCTCAACGGACGAAGGTTCCTCCTCGGCGGGAGGCTGTTCATCTGACTCGGTGGGCGCTTCTTCGACCGAGTCCTCGGTCGAGTCCTCGGTCGAGTCCTCGACCGCGTCTTCGGTCGCAGTCTCGGCTGCCTCGTCAGCCGCCTTCTCTTCGCCGGTTTCATCGTCGGTCTCAGAGGTCTCGGCGGCCTCGGCAGCCTCGGCGGCTTCGGCGCTCTCGCCTTCCTGCTTGGCGATCAGGCGCTGCATGATCGGATCGTCTTCGGGGCCGATACCCATGTCGGCGTTGTAGGCCTTGAGGGACAGGTTGACCTTGCGCTCGGCGCGGTTGATGTTGATGACCTTGCAGGTCAACTGCTCGCCGATCTCGAGAACGTCCTCGACGTTGGGCACGTGGGCGTCGACGATCTCGGAGATGTGGAGCAGGGCCTCGATGCCGTTGGAGAGCTCGACGATGGCGCCGAAGCGGGCCGTACGGACGATCTGACCCTCGACGTAGGCACCTTCCCAGATATAATCCTCGATGTGCTCCCAGGGGTCTTCCTTGAGCTGTTTCATCCCCAGGGAGATGCGGCGGTTGTCCGCGTCGACGTTGAGAACGACGACCTCGACCTCGTCACCCTTGGAGAGGATCTCCGAGGGGTGGTGAACCCGGCGCAGCCAGCTCATATCGGAGATGTGCACCAGGCCGTCGATGCCCTCGTCGACCTCGACGAAGGCGCCGAAGTCGGTGATGTTGCGCACCTTGCCCACAAGGCGCGTCCCGCGGGGGAAGCGCTCGGCGATGGTCTCCCAGGGATCCTCTTCGGTCTGCTTGAGGCCCAGACTGATGCGCTGCTTCTCCGTATCCAGGTTGAGCACCTTGGCGTCGACCCAGTCGTTGACGTTGAGGATCTGAGAGGGGTGGCGGATGCGCTGGGTCCAGCTCATCTCGGAGATGTGGATCAGGCCCTCGATACCGTCCTCGAGCTCGACGAAGGCGCCGTAGTCGGTCATGTTGACCACGCGACCGCGGATGAAGGTGCCCTCCGGATACTTGGTGGCGGCCTCCTTCCAGGGGTGCGGGGTGAGCTGCTTGAGCCCCAGGCTGACCCGCTCGCGCTCGCGGTCGAAGTTGAGCACCAGGACCTTGACCTCGTCACCGATGCTGAGAACCTCGGAAGGATGGCTGATGCGGCCCCAGGTCATATCGGTGATATGCAGCAGACCGTCGATGCCGCCCAGGTCGATGAAGGCGCCGAAGTCGGTGATGTTCTTGACCTCGCCCTCGCGGATCTGGCCCTCCTCGAGCTCCTGGACCAGCTCTTCCTTCATCTTGGCGCGACGCTCCTGCAGCACGGCCTTGCGCGAGAGAACGATGTTGCGGCGGCGGCGGTTGATCTTGATGACCTTCATCTCGAACATGTCGCCGACACAGGCCTCCAGGTTGCGCACCGGCCGCAGCGCCACCTGGCTGGCCGGCAGGAAGCCGCGGGCGCCGATATCGACCTCGAGACCGCCCTTGATCCGGTTGATGACCCGACCTTCGATAACCTCGTCGTTCTCGTAGGCGCTCTTGATCTTCTCCCAGGTGCGGGCGAAATCGGCCTTCTCCTTGGACAGCACGATGATGCCGTCCTGGTCCTCTTTCTTCTCCAGGAAGACCTCGACCTCGTCGCCGACGGCGATCTCCAGATCGCCGAACTCTTTGCGGTCGATGGGACCCTCGGACTTGTAACCCACGTCGACGAGGATCTCCTCGTCGCTGACGGAGACGACGGTGCCCTTGACGATCTCGCCCTCGCGCAGCTCGGCCAGGGTGTCCTCGTAGGCCTCCATCAACTCGTCCATCGTGGCGTGCTCTTCGTCCAGGTCGTCGAGGGACAGCTTGGGTCGCTGCTCCACCTCTTCTTTTCCATCGTCGGCGGTGGGGGCTTCGTCAGCTTGCTCCGGTTCCACTACAACCGACTCGTCGTCGGTGCCCTCAACTTCGGCCGTGACCGCCTCGTCGGCGGTTTCAGCGTCGGTTTCGGCATTCTTTTCGACGACGGGCTCCGCGCCGGTCTCTTCTTTCTCGGTTCGGGGCGCTTCTTCGGGCTGCTGATCGACCGCCTCGTCTTCCGGGGTCGGGAGGTTTTCGTTCTCTTCCGGGTAGGTCATGGGTTAGAAATCCTTTAGTTTAGACAAACAGGTTACGACCCGTCACGCGGGCCTGGTCACTCACCTGGATCGTGTCGGCGATTTGGTAAACGCTGCTGGGATGCCGACGAATGGCGAGCCGGGGCTCGAAGAGGTCGGCGTCTCGATAGCGATGGAGGGAATGTAACACAGGGCGCCGGTAAATGAAAAGGAAAAAAACGGACCGCGAGTCGGGCCGTCACCGCATCTAGATCCAGGCGGACCGCAGGTCGGGCATCAATCAGGCCCCCCCGGGGACCCGGGATGCTCCCACGACGAAAAACCACCCCCGGGCGGCTTACCCGCCCGGCCGCCGCAACCGGCACGGTTTTTGCATCTCGGCGAGCGTTGCCGGTTGATGCTAACGCTTCGCCTCCGCAAAAACCGTGCCGGTTGCGGCGGTGGAGGTCGCGAAGGATGCCGCTGGGGCGGGGTTCCAGGAGGGGGTGGTTTTTCGTCGTCGCTGCCGCTGACGTTCAGTCTAAGCGAACCGCCCGCGCGGGTGGTGGGGAGACGGCTCTGGTCCTTCGTAGATCGGCGGTCGGGAATTCGCCGGAGTCAAGCAGCGCCTGGAGTTGACGGTTATCTGGAGGTTCATCGGCTCGCCGGTTTCGAGGAGTGCGTTGGTGTCGTAATGGACGAGGTCCAGTTCGACGGTTGGTTGGATCAGGCCGCCGCTAATGTCGGCTTTAGTTTGGCCGGCCGTGCCACGTAGAGTTCGTTGACGATCAGTTGACGAACAGTTGACGAACGTCCCCGGCCGCGGTGGACTTGTCCACAACGGCTTTTCCGGTTATACTCTGTCGGTGTTTTTACCGACCTGCGCGGGGACCGACGCCGCGAACCGGCCTGGCGAACCGGCCCCGTTAACGAATCGTGCGGACCAGTACCGCGAACCAGCTTTACGTATCTGCCCTGCGTACAAAACCGGGAGGACGACCTTGGACTTCACCCTCACCGCCGAGCAGCAGAAGTACCGCGACCTGATCCGCGGTTTTGCCGCCGAGCGTATCGCCCCCGTCGCCGCCGAACTCGACGAGAAGGCGTTATACCCCCAGGAGATCTTCGACGAGATGAAGCAGTTGGGGCTTTACGGTTTCACCCTGCCCAAGGAGTACGGCGGCAGCGGGGCGGATTCGATCAGCTTCGCCATCGCCCTGGAGGAGCTGGCCAAAGCGGCGGCCGGGGTTGCCGTGGCCTTCGCCGTGCATAACTCGATCGGCGCCTTCGCCATCAATGAGTACGGCACCCGGGAGCAGAAGGAAGAGCTGCTGCCGCGGATGTCCGCCGGCGAGATCCTGACCAGCTTCGCCCTGACCGAGGAGGCCGCCGGCTCCGACGCCGGCGCCGTCACGACCACGGCGCTCCGCGACGGCGACGAGTTCGTCCTCAACGGCCGCAAGCGCTACATCACCAACGGCAAGTACGCCGACCTGCACACCATCGTCGCCCTGACGAACCCGAACCGCGGCAAGAAGGGCCTGTCCTGCCTGCTGGTCCCGGCCGACACCCCGGGCTTCCGCGTGGTGCGCACCGAGAACAAGATGGGCCAGCGCTGCAGCGACACCGCCGAGCTGGAGTTCACCGACTGCCGCGTGCCGGTCAAGAATCTGCTGGGCAAGGAGAATCGCGGGCTGTCGATCTCGCTGCGCGCCCTGGACGGCGGACGCTTCGGCGTGGCTTCGATCGCCCTGGGCTGCGGCCAGGCCGCCTTCGAGAAGGCCCTGCATTACGCCCAGCAGCGCAAGCAGTTCGGTCAGCCGATCATCGGCTTCCAGGGGATCGAGTTCATGCTGGCCGAGATGGGCACCCAGCTCGAGGCGGCCCGGCTGATGATCTACCGCGCCGCCTGGAACAAGGACCAGGGGCTGCCCTACGGCAAGGAAGCCGCCATGGCCAAGATGTTCGCCACCGAGGTGGCCGAGATGGTCTGCCACCGGGCGATCCAGATCCACGGCGGCGCCGGCTACATGAAGGAGAACGACGTCGAGCGCTACTACCGCGACCAGCGCATCTGCCAGATCTACGAGGGCACCAACCAGATCCAGCGCTGGGTCATCGCCATCCAGTTGATCAAGGAGTTCGGCCGCTAGCGGCCGGGTTCGCCTATTATTGTCTAGCCCATACGGCTAGGGGGTTTCGTAGGGGAGGACCTTCAGGTCCTCCCCCGTTGATGGCGATTGCAGTCCGCCGGCCCCGGGGGGCGGGTTTTCCAACCCCGCCGCCGCGGTCAATGACCAAGGCGGGTCCAAGCGCAATCCTCTCGCAATCCTCTCGCAATCCTCGACGGTCCGCCGGCGCTTCTTCCTCGCGGATCGCGGGGTTTACCCCAGGAGATAATGAATTCGCCCCCCACCCACCCCTCGGGGGAGAGGTCCGGGGGATGGGGGGACGCGACAGGTTGAAACAATGAACAACGGGGCCGCTCGCTCGATCGGCCCCGACGTGTGCGAGAAAACCGCAGGTCTCGAAGTGGCTCTGCGTCGGGGAAGGGCATCACAACGCCCGCCGCTCCGGACGTTCCCGGGCTATTCCCCCGGCGGGGTCAACTCGATGCCGCCGTCTTCGGGGTCGACCTCGAAGGTCTCGGCGGTCTGGTCGATGGTCGGCGGTTGCAGCTCGACCCCCTCGGCGGAGCGCAACTCGTCGAGGCGGCGATAGATCTGGGTCTCGACGGCCCGGTCGCGGCCGCCCTCCTCGAGAGCTTCGGCGAAGGCGGCAACCTCGTCGGCCGTGACGCCGTAGCGCTCGTAGTAGGGCGCGGGATCGATCACTTCGCCGGCCGGGAGCCGCTCGCGCG
Organism: Candidatus Coatesbacteria bacterium; assembly: GCA_014728225.1. Taxonomy (NCBI): domain Bacteria; phylum Candidatus Coatesiibacteriota; species Candidatus Coatesiibacteriota bacterium. Next base: position 39,218 of record WJLX01000026.1, read on the forward strand.
CCCAGGCCAGCTCGGCCTGCAGGCTGATGTAGAGGTCCTCATCGAGGACGCCGGAGGTGTAAGCCGGCGACTCGACCTCCGGGGTCTGGGAGCCGTCGATGAGCGGCACGGGTTTCTCCTCTTCCTCCTCGGAGCCGCAGCCGCCGAGGAGGAGCGAGACGGCGACGGCGGAGCTGGTCGCGAGTTTGGTGAGCCCTTTCAAGCAATCCTCCGCTGGGGGTCCGCGTGGCGGCGTGACTCGTCGATGTTAGCTCAAGACGGCGCCCGGAGCAATCCCCGTTCGCCGGTCAAGGAGTGGAGGAGCGCCGCCGCTCGCCGCGGGTCACTTCGTCGAGAAAGCCGACGGCCCGCTTCATCGCCGGCAGACCGTCGCCGAGCAGCTTTCGGGCGGCTTCCTCATCCCGTAGACGGCGACGGAAGACCCGTTCCTCGTTGATGCGCCGCAGCCGCAGGCGCCGCCGCCCGCACAGCGGCTCCAACAGGGCGCACCAGTTGCGCAGGTCGGCGGTCAGGTGCTCGAGGGCCGCGGCGTCGAGTTCGCGCTCGGTCAAAAGCGACAGCACCGCGACGTCGAAATCGACCTCCAGGATGATCCCCGGCGGCTGCTCGACGACCTGGTCCCCGACGGCGTGGCCTTTGGCGGGCCGGATCCAGGTTTGCGCCCGGGGCAGATCGCGCAGGCGAAAACGTGGACAGGGCTCGCAAAGGTAGTTGAGCTGGTCGAGCAGGACGCCGATGGGTTGCACGGCGGCGCTCACCTCCCCGGTCGGCGCCAGTAGTAACTGATGTTCAACAGGCTGAGCAGCTCTTCCACGGGTCTCTCCCGGGGGTGATATCGACCGTTGAAGCGCCAGGTCTCCTCGGCCAGGTAGAGGGGCAGGCGTTCGCTGCGCACCCCGCCGCGGCGGAAGACCGCGTCGCGCAACCGGC
>WJLX01000027.1 GCA_014728225.1 Candidatus Coatesbacteria bacterium
CCCAGTTGAGCAGGACGCCTTCCTCGGCGGTGTCGGCGTCGAAGTAGGCCACGGCGATATCGGCGTTGTTGCACTGGACGCTGCCGAGGTAGGGCCAGAGGTTGTCACCGCTGACGGTGATCAGGATCTCGCCGTTGGTCTGGACGTTGAGACCGCTGAAGGTGGCCTGTCCGGAGCCGTTGGTGGTCTGGACCTCGTGGACCTCGTCGTCTTTGAACAGGCAGACGGTGGCGCCGCTGACGGCGCTGCCGCCGCTCTCGACGGTGACGGTGAAGTTGCTGCCGTCGTATTCACCGGGATGTCCGACCTGCAGGGCGGACATGACGTCGTACCAGGTGGGGGTTTCACAGGGTCCGAGGATGTTGTTTTCGTAGACGCACCAGCGGTAATACTGATTGCCGCGGGCTGCGCCGGTGTAGACGCTGCGCATGTCGGACACGGCGGCGCCGAGGCTGAGGATGTCCTTGCCGAAGATGGCGTTGAAGTAGGCCTGGTCCAGCTTGTCGCTGGTGCCGCCACCGGGGTTGCCCGGGTAGTACCAGCCGTAGCGGGAGTTCATGATCGCGGCGATGCAGCCGCCGTCGGCGTTCTGGACGATGGCCTCGGCGAAGCAGACGGGGCGGTCGAAGCCGCCGCACATGCAGCCGATGGAGTAGAACCAGCCGGCCTTGTCGCCGTTGGTCAGGTTGTTGGCGTCGCTGACGTACATGTTGTCCGGACCGGTGCCGATCAGAGTGTAGTTGGAGTGGGCGCAGTGGTTCATGATGGCGCCCTTGCCGGCGTTGATGTTATTGACCACGGCGGTGCTGCTGATGTTGCCGAATTTCTCGTAGAGCCGGGTCATCTGGAAGTAGCCCGGCATGTAACTGTTGGCGACCACGTCTTTGGCGTCGCCGCCGGAGGTGGTACTATCGAGGTAGGCGCCGAGGAACAGGCCCTTGATGGCGAAGCCGGCGGGCAGGTCGGTTTCGTAGGTCAGGATCTTGTCGACCTGATCGGTGACCATGGAGGCGCCGCGGGCGGAGATGCGTGAGACGTTGATGTCGGGCTGGATGTCTGGGATGTCGCCCTCTTCGCCCCAGTAGCTGTCGCTGTCCTCGTTCCAGGAGCCGTCGAGGTCGGAGTAGTAGAGGTCGGTCGGGATCAGGCGGTCGTCCTGGGAGGTGCCGCCGATGGTCACGTAGCCGCGACGCTCGGGAACGTAGTCGCAGTCACCGCCGAGTACGACGTACTGGGTCGACCAGTTCTGGTAGGCGTCGATGATGAAGTTGCGGATCCTCTCGGCGTTGTCGCGGCCGCTGTAGTTGGAGTAGATGTGTTCGGTGGTGACGATGGCCGTTGTCAGGCCCTTGCGCAGTTTCCAGTCGCGCAGGGGTTCGGCGGCGGAGGTGAAGCTGGAGGGGGTGATGAAGACCCACTCCGCGGTGCTGCCGAAGTCCGGGCCGTTGAGGATGGGTTCGGGGCTGAGGCCGACGGTGTGGTCGGTGATGATCGGACAGGGATGGTAGACCTCGTTGGGGTTGATGACCATCGCCCGCACGCGTTCGATCCGTTCCTCGGCGACGCGCCGGGTCACCGCGTTGGGTGTGACGGTGGCGTAGGGCAGGGGCTCGGTGGTGATCTCAAAGTCGATACGGGTGATCACGGAGAGCTTGCCGGTGAGGGGTTCGTAGACGAAGGGGCAGAAGTCGAGTTCGGCGATGCCGTAGCCGGCGGCGTTGCTGCCGCCCAGGGCGCGCAGCGGCTCGGCGGGGTAGGGCTCCGCGGAGCCATAGATCGCCGGATCGGGCTCGGCGACGTAATCCTGGGGCTTGGAGGTGGGGCGCGGCTCGGCGGTGGGCAGGATCGACCAGACGCCGTCCAGCTCCTCGATCTCCAGGGAGGTTACCTCGACATCGACGGCGCTGCCGCCGCCGGGGACGAAGATGTTCAGCGGGATGCGCGGCAGGGCGGGCACGCCGGTGTCGCTCGGGTAATAACCATCCACCACGCGGGGGATGACGTAGCCGTTGGAGGCCACCAACTCAACCGTCGACGGGTCGACGTCGTAGCTGTAACCCAGGACGAGGATGGGAAGCAGCAGCGTTAACAGCAGAATTTTACGCAAAAGTCCTCCTTTGGGGTGAGCATAAGACTATTCAGCATACCCTTGCTCCGGGCGCTTATCCAGCCAAAGCGTCTTTATGCGTTCATTGTATTAGTTAGCAGAAAAAATCTTAAGGGTCAAGGCGTTAACCATGAAAGGGGTCCCTCGGGGGGGCGGAGGGCTGTACGGGGGTCAGCCGCTCCAGGCGGTCGATTAGGTGCTGTTGATATGTACTGTCGATTACCAGGTCCCGCTCGGCCAGCTTGGCGGCCAGCAGCAGTTCGGCCCTGACGGCCAGGCGTTGCAGGGAGGCGGCGCTGTAGAGGGGATTGTCGCCGCGGTGGTGGCTCAGGGCCGCTGCGGCCTGGCCGAAGGCGGCGCTGTAGAGCTCCAGCGGGCCGACACTCGGTTCCAGGCCGACGGGATGCAGGTGGATGACGTAGCGGATGCGTTCATCCGAGCCCAGGGCCGTAGGATTGGCCAGGGCTCCGCTGTAGAGCCCGGGTTCCTCCTCGTCCAGGGGGGCGTTGTCGAGCAGCAGGGTTACCTCGACGTCGCCGGAGGCGGTGAGCCGCTCCAACGGCGGGAGGGTCAACAGCGATTGACATAGTTGACGGTACTCGTCCCGCGAAGGTGCCACGGCGGTGGCGTAAAGGTTGCCCTCGAGCTCGACGGCGGCCTCGGTGCTGTGAGCCAGAGCCAGTCCCCCAGCGTACAGGTGGCCGGCGATCCAGACCAGGCCGAACAACAGGGCGATAAACAGGCCGCGTTTGGCCCGCCGCCGGGCCAGTAGGCGGGTCAAGCGCTGCAGCTCATCGCGGTCCATCACCCGGTCGCTGTTCGGCGCATCCATGGCGGGGTCCTCGTGTGGCGTTAGCAGGCGATTCCGGCGGCGCCGGGACGACTTGTCAGCGCTTCAGCCGGTGCCCACGGCGGTCTGGGACGATCCGCGGAACGTCAGGTTCCGACGCTCAACCACCGACTCTGCGACGGAAGCGGCCGCCCACCCAACCACCCAGCAGGCGTTCGAGTTCCGCGATCTCGAGCTCCTGCTCGACGGCGCGCTCGGCCAGCCAGGCCCGGTGCTCCTCGTCGGCCTGAGCCGGCGTCAGCTCGCCGTCGCCGACCCGGACCGCCAGCTCGCCCAGCAGCTCGCTCTGGGCCGCGGCCAGGGCGTCGAGCTCCTCGCGCAAACCGATGTCGGCGATGCCCCCGCTCAGGACCGCGGCGGGATCAGCCGTCGGCTCGTCGGCATCAACTCGGGTCGTGACGACCGCTTCGGTCAGCGCAGGCTCGCCCCCGTCGTCGCAAGCCGCCGTCAACAACAGGAACAGGACGCCGATACTGAGGAGAATCCGCATCATCAACCCTTGAAACCGTGCTCGGCCAGGAAGTCGCCGTCCAGCCCGCCGGATCCGCCGCCGGTCAAACGCTCCAGATACCGGGCCAGCAGGTCGACCTCGACGTTGAGACGAGCGCCGCCGCTCAGCCCGCCCAGGGTGGTGGCGGCCGCCGTGTGCGGGATCAGGCCCACGCTGAAACGCACCCCGGCGACCGCGATGACCGTCAGGCTGACCCCGTCCAGCGTTACCGAGCCCTTGGGCGCCAGATACCTGGACAGGCGCGGTTCGTCCAGCTCCAGAACGAGCCGCCGGGCGGCCCCTTCCCACCGCACCTCGCGCAGCCGCGCCGTGCCGTCGACGTGACCCTGGACCAGATGGCCGTCCAGGCCGTCACCCAGCCGCAGGGCGCGCTCCAGGTTCACCACGGCGCCGGGCGCCAGCCCACCCAGGTTGGTCCGCCGCAGGGTCTCGGGCATCGCCTCGGCGCTGAAGCCGTCTTCGGTGACAGCCACGGCCGTCAGGCAGGCGCCGTTGACCGCTACGGAATCCCCGAGCGCCAGGCCCGCCGCCGTCGCAGGGGCCTGTAGCTCCAACCGCGCCACCCCGCCCGGCCGCAGCCCGACCAGACGGCCGATCTCGCTGATAATCCCGGTGAACATTCTCGGTACGTTGTTGGCGGTTAAGGGTGAGCCGGGCGACCTTTGACAACGACCTCAGACCCCCGGCGCCGACCCGGTCGCCGGAACCGGCACGGTTTTTACGGAGGCGGTTAGCTGTCGCCGCTCCGCGAGCCGCCGAGTTGCAAAAACCGTGCCGGTTCCGGCGAAACGACGGCCCGGGGGCTGCGGCAGCTCAGGTTGCTGTTTTCAACGGTCGTCCGTCGGCGGCGCCAGTCAGGGGTAGAGCTTGAGCCCCACCAGGGTGGCCCAGAGGGCGGCGGAGAGGAAGCTGAACAGGTAGTCCAGCGGGTAGGCGCCGTGGAAGCTGCCGTCGTCGTCGCCGTCTTTACGCGCCAGTAGCCCCAGAACTACGGGCGGCGCCGCGGCGAGGAGCAGATACAGGGGCGAGAGCTGGTAGACCAACACCAGTCCGGAGTAGCTGACCACGCCGCCCAGCACCATGCTGTAGCGGTAGTAGCCGCTGAACAGCTCGCGCTCGAAGTCATTGCGCAGCGACTTGTTGCCGAAGTTGACGGCGATCATCGTGGTGTAGCCGGCCAGGATCATCCCGGAGAGCAGGTTGATCAGGTAGTCGTCGCGCCAGAGGTCGGTGAGCCAACCCGAAGTCGGCAGACTGGGCTCGAGATGTCCGAAGATCCAGGCCAGCGCCGCCAGGCTGGCGAAATGGAACAGTTGATCGGCGAAGAAGCCCAGCAAGCCGTTCTTCTTGACCGTGTCGAACAGGCCGTGGACCGCCTGGAGCACGACGACGCCGACGATGAACCACGGCGAGTGCAGGTAGGGCAGGCAGACGGCCAGGGTTACCAGCAGGTGGATGCCGGCGTGGAGGGCCACCCCCCAGCGTTTCTTATAGCGGACCTTAAAGACCCAGTCGGTCTGCAGGGGATAGTCGGCCAACAGGAAGGCCAGCAACAGGCGATAAAAAAGGGTCGTCGACATATTACGCTTTGGGGGATTGTCGCCTCGGGCGGAGCTGAAGCGACGGTTCGAGTCAGGCCCGGCCGGCGGACGAGACCTGCCTTGCTCGGCGCCGGCGGCCATTTCGCCGCCGCTTGGCGCTTGCGCCCGCCGGAACCGGCACGGTTTTTGCGGAGGCGCAACCGTTTTGACGTCCGTCACGGTCGCCGAGATGCAAAAACCGTGCCGGTTCCGGCGCCGACGGATTTGGGCGGGTGTTGGGGGTCTCGTCCGCCGGTTACTTGACCAGCATATTGTGGATCGGCTCCCAGTCGTCGCCCGGCGGGTTGGCGTACAGGCTGCGGGTCTGGACGAGGTAGGACTTGCTGGGGCCGTCCTCGGGGAAGTCGGCGGTGAGTTGCTTGAAGGCCTCGAAGGCCTGCTTGAACTCGGCGTTTTCCCAGTGCGCGAGGGCGGCGGTGAAGCGTTCGAGAAGCTCGGCCTCGCGCCCCGCGGGGCGGCCCAGTCCGAGGAGCTCGTAGCAGATGACGGGTTCGTTCTTGCCCTTGACGCGGAAGCTGCCGAGCTTGCGGACGTAGAAGTCGTCGATCAGTCGCCGGTGGGTGAACTCGCTGATGATCACCGAGGTGTTGAAGAACTTGTTCAGCGGTTCGAGGCGGGCGCCGAGGTTGACGTTGTCGCCCATCACGGTGTAGTCGAAGCGGTTGTGGGAGCCCATGTTGCCGACGACCATCGGGCCGGAGTTGACGCCGATGCGCATCGACAGCCGGGGCAGGTCGCGGTCGCTCCAGCCCTCGTTGAGCTCCTCGAGCTTGTCGAGCATTTCGAGGGCGGTGTGGCAGGCGGCGTCGGCGTGGTGCTTGAGGGGGTTGGGGGCGCCGAAGATGCCCATCACGGCGTCGCCGATGAACTTGTCCACCGTGCCGTTGTTGGCGAAGACCAGCTCGGCCATCGGGGTCAGATAGTCGTTCATCAGCTCGACGAGGGGACCCGGTTCCATCTGCTCGGAGATGGTGGTAAAGCCCTTGACGTCGGTGAAGATGACCGACAGCTCGCGTTTCTCGCCGCCCAGGCGGACCATGTCCGGGTTGTCGACCATCTGCTCGACGACGGCGGGTGAGACGTAGTGACTGAAGGTTTCCTTGATCTTGCGCTTGGCCCGTTGCTCGACGACGTAGTTGAAGCCGATGACGGAGAGCATGCCGATCAGCATCCCGGTGCCCGGGCGGACGATCTCCAGCCAGAGATCGGCCTCGGCGAAGAAGTGGAAGGCGGCGATGACGTAGCCGCCGAAGAGGAGCAGGAACAGGGGCACGGCCAGCCACCAGCGCAGGTAGGCCACGGCGAAGCCCACGGCGAGGGTCAGGCCGATGAAGATGGCCAGGGACCACAGCGGATCCAGGCGCTTGAGATAGGCGCCGGAGAGCATGTTGTGGATGGCCGTAGCGTGGATCTCGACGCCGGGATGGGCGTTGGAGTAGGGCGAGGAGATGAAGTCGAACAGGCTGCCGGCGGTTCCGCCGATGATGACGACCTGGTTGTGGAAGTTGTCCCAGGCCTGCTGGACCTTCTCTTCCCAGGGCATGTCGTCGCGCTGGGAGAGGTAGTGGATGTCGGTGAAGGAGTAGTAGTTGAAGGTGCTTTCGGCGCCCTGGCCCGAGGGACCGATGTAGTTGAGCAGCAGCTCGCCCTGGGGGGTGGTGGGGACGGTCAGTTCATCGCCCAGCTGGACGCCGACGTCGGGGTCGAAGGTGATCTGGTCGCGGGGGACGTCTTTGGCCAGGGCCAGGGCGGCCAGGGAAAGGCTGGGGAAGCAGAGGGTCTCGCCGGGGCGGGGACCGGCGGCGCTGATGATCATCGGCACCCGCCAGATGATCTCATCGTGGGGGTGCATCATGGTGTGGCCGAGGAGGCGGACGGCTTCGGTCAGCTCAGTGATCGGTGGATGGAAGCCGGCGTAGTGGTAGAGATGGCGGTGCTGTTCCCGGGGGATGTCGAGGGCGTAGTCGACGTAGGGGTGCCCCTCGAGCTCGCGTAGTTGCTCGGTGTGGGCGAAGTCGACCCCGGCCAGCCCCAGGGCGACGTTGCCCGTCTCCTCGAGGGCCCGGGCGAAGACTTCGTCCTCGTCGTGAAGCTCCAGCCAGCGGCGGACCCGCTCCAGGCCGTCGGCGTTCTCAGCGACCCCGGCCTCGTCGACGGCCGCGGCGCCGGCCTCTTCGAGCACGGTCCGGCTGATCCGGGGATAATCGGGGTTGCCGGCGGGCTCGAAGAAGTGCATATCGAAAACGACGGCGGCGGGTTCGGCGTGTTCGAGCAGCTCGAGGACTTGGGCGTAGTACTCCCGGGTCCAGTCCTGGTAGCGACCCAGACCGTACTCCTCCGGCGGCAGCAGGCTGTAGTCGTCGATGGTGATGATCGAGATGCCGGGCACGGTGGCGCCGGGGCTCTCGCTGCCCGAGAAGGAGCGGCCCTTGGCCCGGACCCGGGCGCGCATGGTGGCCAGCTCGAAGTCGCGCAGGTTGTCGGTCAGGTTGAGCAGCCAGGCCGCCAGGGCGGCCACGGCGCAGACGATCAAGGTCACCAGGAACTTGCGGCCCCGCCGGGGTCCGCGTCTGGGGGTCTGGTCAGCCAACGGGTACCTCGCTTAGGCGTCGCCGAACTGCTCCTTCATCTCCAGGTAGTTCATGAAGCGCTCCAGGTGCTCCTGGGAGTAGACGATCATCTCGTCGCCCTTGAGCTCCAGCACCTTGGCCCGCATCAGGGTCTGGATGATCTCCTCGACCTTGGCCCGCGGCAGGCCGACCATGCCGACGAGCTCCTTGAAGGTGAACTCCTTGTCGAGGCCGATGCCGCCGCCGGTCTTGGGCTTGCCGTGCTTCTGGCACAGCAGCATCAGCGTCCCGGTGATGCGGGAGGAGTTGTCGCGGTAGAGCAGAGTCTTGATCTTGCGGTCGGCCTCGCGCAGGCGATTGCTCATCTTGCGCAGGATGCGCATGATCAGCTTGGGGTTGTTCGAGATCTGGCTCTCGAAGATGTCGTCGGAGAGCTCGATGACTCTGGTGTCCTCGAGGGCCTTGGCCGTGGCCGAGCGGGGCTGGTTGTCGATGATCGCCATCTCGCCGAAGAAGTCGCCTTCGGTGAAGACGGCCAGGGTGGTTTCGATGTCCCGGCTCATGTTGGTGATGGCGATCTTGCCGTCGTAGATGATGTACATCGAGTTGCCGATGTCACCTTCCTTGAACAGCACCTCGCCGGCCTTGATCTCACGACCGAACTTCTTGTATACCTCCTCGCCCATTTTCATCCGGCGGATCCTTTCTCAAGCGCGTTGCCGCGGGTAGTGTTTGGCCATCCAGACTATCAGAAGTATACCAGTTATCCGCCTTAGTGTCAGGTGCCCGCCTCACTGCAGATAACCCAGGGCGCGCAACTGCTCCATCGTCTGCTCGCCGATGGCTTCGGGCAGGGCGATCTTCTCGCGCCGGCGGCCGGAATCGTAGGTCGCCGGCGCCTCACCGAAGGCGTGCTCCTCCAGCCAGGCCAGGTAGTCGGGTTCGAGGGCCTCGGCGTGGATGCGGCCGGGCATGTCCGCGGCCGGCGGCAGGCCCAGCAGGGCCAGCACCGTGGGTAGGAAATCGTAGATGGTCATCTCCGGACCCGCGGCGCCGCGCCGGACGTGGGGGCCCCAGAGGCCGACCACGCCGGTGGGATCGTGCCAGAAGTACATCCGTTCCGAGCCGTAGCGGCTGGTGGGTACCTCGCGGGGCGGATCAAGAGAGGCGAAGCCGTGGTCGCTGATCACCAGGATCACGGTGTTGTCGTCGACCAGCTCCATCACCCGGCCGAGGATCTTGTCGGCCAGGCGGTAGCTCTCGACGACCAGGGGGCCCATGGCGTCGGAGAGCTCGCCCAACCCCTCGGGCAGCGGCGGCAGATGGGACGGCGTCCCGGTCAGTCGCTCCCAGTAGCGGGCGTGGGCCGGCCAGGCCGAGTGGGGGATCTTGTCCTGCAGGTCCTGATAGAGGGCCGCCAGCTCCCAGTCCTCGTTCTCCAGCAGATGGAGGAAGGCGTTGGCGGCCAGGATGTCGTGGGTCAAAAAGTTCGGCAGGGGGTAGCGCTCGACGCCCTCCTCGACGTTCTCGGCGAAGCGGGGGACGATCTCCAGCACATCGGCGTAGGCGTAATCCTCCTCGGAGATGTAGGGCCGGGACTCGGCGACGGCCTTGAGCTCCTCCTCCATCTCCGGTGGATACAGACGGCCCTCGAGTTCGGCGAACTCGCGCTCCAGCGCTACGCCGCGGCCGTAGGTCTTCTCCCAGAACAGGTCCGTCAGGCAGACGCCGTCGATCTCGCCCACGGGCCAGGAGTAGTACCAGTTGACGGTCACGCTGCGCTTATCGCGCGCGCCGAGGAACTCCCAGAAGGCCTCGACCCGGCGGTCGTTGGACGACAGGGGGATCTTGACGCCGCTCTCCGGGTCCAGCCGGGTGAAAGCCGTCACGCCGTGCTCGGCGGCGGGCTTGCCCGTGGCGAAGGTCGTCCAGACGATCGGCGAGAAGTAGGGCTCCTCGGAGCGCAGCACGCCGAGGTAGCCCTCGTCGCGCAGCCGGGCGAAGTTGGGCAGCTCGCCCAGCTCGATCAGCGGCTCGAGCAGGGTGTCCTCGAGGGCGTCGATGCCCAGGACGACGACGCGGCAGGGCTCGGCGTCTTCGGGTCCGGGGAACAGCGAACCCTCGGCCAGGCCGGCTGTGGGCAGGCTCAGGCGCTCGACCGCCAGCTCGGGCAGCTCTCCGTCGACGTAGTCCAGCAGCTCGTCCTCCAGCTCGGCGGCCAGCTCGACCCGCCGGGGCCCGTAGAGCTCCCGGTTCGTGCCGCTGAAGGCCGAGGTCTCCAGAGCGGCGGCCAGCAGGGGGGCCGGGTTACCGCCCTCGACCTCGTCGCCGAAGCGGGCGATCAGCTCGCGGCCGGCCTCGGCGGTCAGGTCGACCTCCAGGGTGCATTCCAGGATCAGCTCGCCGTCGGCGGTCTGGATCGTCAGCGGGGCGCTCATCTCCTGCCAGCCCCGGGGCAGGCTGACCAGTCCGCCGGAGAAGGGCGGCAGCCAGACCGTCGAGTCCGCCTGGACCAGCTCGGTGTCTTGATCAGCGGCGCGGTAGTAGAAAGCGGCCAGGTCGGCGGGCGCCGTGGTATAGCCGGTCAGCCAGACCAGTAGCCCGGCGGCGACGAGCAACACGCCGATCAGCCAGGGGAGGAGTTTGCGCTTGTCCATCCGGGTCCTTTCCAGAAGCTCATCGCTCGTCCACGGCCGCCGTGATCTCGTCGCGGAAGCGGTAGTTGGGATCGTAGAACAGCGGTTCGGCGTGACCCTCGGCGACCAGCAGGGGGCAGACCGCCGTCTCGACGCCCTCGAGCTCGACCAGGGGGTAGCCGAGGGTCCGACCGTAGCGGTCGGTCAACTCGGTATCGAACAACAGGGTGACCCAACGGCCGCCGATGAGTTCGGCCAGCCGATCCCGGGCGGGTTCAAAGCCCGCTTCGCCGCGCTCCGGGGTGTCGATGCCCAGCAGCCGCACCTTGCCCAGGCCGTCGGCGACGACGGTGTCGCCGTCGATCACCCGGCGGATGTAATACTCGCCGGCGCCGCTGGAGACCGGCTCCGGCGCCGTCAGCAGGGGCAGGTTGTCGATGATCAGCCAGGCCGCCAGCCCGGCGGCGAGCAGGCTGATCAGGACCTTGTAGACGGTTTTCGAAGACTCGTCTTTCCTCATGCTCTTTGCTTGTTGTAACCTGGTAAAGGTAACAGAGACGGACGGTGAAGGAAAGACCGTGGAGCGGTTGGGGGCTTGATGATACTCGGGGCCGGCGGGTCGGTTTGGGGTATCCCATGTGCCTCGGGCCGGCATACTGTACGGGCGGGATGTTAATCCCGCCCGTGTGCCGCTATATCAACAACTCGTTACCGGCCGACGACGATCCGGCGGCTGAGCGCCGCGCCTTGCGTCTCCAGGCGCAGCAGATAGACCCCGGCTGATGCAGCGGAGCAGTTCCAGCTCACTTCGTGGCGTCCGGCGGGCAGCTCGCCCTCGCTCAGCGTGGCCACCCGGCGCCCGGCCAGGTCGTAGACGCTCAGGCTGACGCGCTGGGTCTCGGGCAGGGTGAAGGCGATGCTGACGCTTCCCGACGACGGATTGGGATACGGTTCGTGGAGGACGAGTTGATGTGCGGACTCCGGCACGACGACGGCCGCCGTGGGACCGAAGCGCTCGGTGCGACCGTCGCTATCCGTTGTTTCCAGCCAGTAGACGTAACTCCCGCCGGGCTCCACGCCGCGATCCAGCCAGCGGGTGGTCCCACCGGGCAGACTGCCCGAGACGGCGACGGGGTCGCTCTCGCCGCGCAGGACACGGACACCGGCGGGCAGGTCGCCGCTGACCGTCCAGCCCAGCAGGACGCCGTCATCGGCGGGCGAAGCTGTCAGTTCAACCTC
>WJLX01000028.1 GCA_014728225.1 Candidatus Coatesbacteria bacterium
GCCGTCATCGGCGGGATCGCCGTCGGACTGGGCCTCCTCCTGGCCCTGGCCGACCGCTTCCTGGCCGAATACGGCGAGTGCGAGCTGATCCTCAACGAGGACAAGGAGTTGACCGTCAAAGGCGGCAACTCCCTGCTCTACACCTTGTTCGAGAAGAAGTACTTCATCCCCTCGGCCTGCGGCGGCAAGGGCACCTGCGCCTACTGCAAGCTCAAGGTCCCCGCCGGCGGCGGACCCGTGCTGCCCACCGAGCGCCTGGCCCTCACCGACGAGGAGATCGCCGAGGGCTGGCGCCTGTCCTGCCAGGTCAAAGTGCGCAACGATATGCAGGTCTGGATCCCGCCCGAATACTTCGCCATCGGCGAGTACGAGGCCGTCGTCGAACGCAGCGTTCCCGTGACCGACAACATCCGCGAGCTGACCTTCCGCCTGACCGACCCCTCACGGATCAGCTTCCGCGCCGGCCAGTACGTCCAGGTCCAGGCCCCGGAACCCGAGAGCGGCGAGCCCATCTACCGCGCCTACTCGATGTCCAGCATGCCGACCATCAAGGACCGCATCTCGCTCAACGTGCGCCTGGAACCCGGCGGCATCGCCAGCACCTATCTGCACAACCTCTCCGAAGGCGACGAGGTCAAATTCTCCGGGCCCTACGGCGACTTCCTCTTCGCCCACTCCGGCCGCGACGTGACCTGCCTGGCCACCGGCGTCGGTCTGGCCCCCTTCCGCAGCCTGGTCCCCCAGATACTCCAGGAAGCCGACGACGTCGCCGTCCACCTCTTCTTCGGCGCCCGACGGCAACAGGATATCTACGGCCTCGAGGACATCGAGGACTGGAAACACAACGAACGCTTCCACTACATCCCCATCCTCTCCGGCGAGGAAGAACAGGACTGGGGAGGCGAATGGGGCCGGCTGGACTTCGTCTTCTTCGACAAATACTTCGCCGAGCACCAGGACGACGAATACTACCTCTGCGGCGCACCACCCGTCGTCAACGGTCTGACCGCCAAACTCCTCGAGCGCGGTGTCCCCGAAAACCGCATCCACTTCGACAAATTCGGCTAGCAACGCTATGCGTTGCATCATGGATCGCGACGAAAGGTTTTTAGCTGTTTCACCGTCACCCCCGCGTAGACGCTCCCGCTGGTCGCTGCGTTCCGGCAGTCATGTGTCAGGTGGCAACGCTATGCGTTGCCTCATGGATCGCGACGCACCGTTGACGAGTCATTCACCGTCACCCCCGCGTAGACGCTCCCGCTGGTCGCTGCGCTCCGGCAGTCATGTGTCAGGTGGCAACGCTATGCGTTGCATCATGGATCGCGACGCACCATCGACCGGCCATGCGCGGGTGTCGCTCCCGGCAATCCCTGTGGTGAAGGTTTCGATCCCGCCGTCCTATAGCCGAAGCGATGGCTTGAACCGGGAGGATGGATGAACGACAAGAGCGGTCGCTGGCTCGTGGGGTTTGCGCTGCTTACAGTCCTTCCGGCGACGGCCGACAGTAAGGTCATCGAGGAGCGCAAGCTGCCGCCGACACCCTGGATCGACGCCGGCCTCGGCGGCCGGGTGACCTGGACCGCCGTCGAGGAAGCCGACGCCGACATCCGCTACATCGATCTGCACCTCGGCGAGCCCGGCGTCGTCTACGGTTTCGCCGGCGACTACCACGCTTCCGCCCTCGCCCCCGACGGCTGCACCGCGGCCTTCATCGCCGCGGACGACGACTGGCGAGGTTTGATGCTGGTCCACCTCGGACCTCGAGCAGACAACCGCTGTCCCGTCCGGCTCTACAAAACCCCCGGGCTCGAGCCGGGACTGAGCTGGTCCACGGACGGCGAGCGGGTCTACTTCTCCCTCGTCGAGGAGCCCGACCCCGAGCGCATCGGCCTGTTCTTGGACAGCGAGGACATCGAGAATGACCCGCTGCTCCGCGATCTCGACCGAGTCGGCAATCTCTACTACGCCGACGCCGTCACCGGCGAGACGGTCCCCCAGAGCCTGGAACCCGGCGACTACCGCTGGCCCTGCCACCTCGCCGGCTTCGGCGTGGTCTGCGCCCGACGCGCCTGGGAGGAAGGCGCCCCGCGGCGCCTGGCCTACACCCATGACGCCGGCGTCACCACGGACCTCGAAACGCCGGGGGACGAACTCGTCGCCGCGCCGCGGCGCTACCCCGACGACACCCTGCTGCTCACCGTCCTGCGCGACGGCGAGCGGTGGTTCGTCCGCCTCGACCCGCGCACCGCCGAGGTCGTCGCCGAGGCTCCCGGGCCGCCGCGGGTCTACAATCCCGTCCCCGACCCCGTCGACCCCGCCAGCGGCTGGTACCTCTGTCAGACGGCCCCGGCGCCCGATCCGGCCGCCGAGCTGGTCTTCGTCCACGGCTTGCTGGGCGAGGGCGCCGTCGAGTTCCTGGCCTTGACCGACAACGACCATTACGACGGCGAGCCGAGCTGGGCGGTGGTCGAGCTGGAATACTGAGCCCCCCGGCTCCGTCACGCTTCTTGCACGTCCGCGGCCGCCGGTGGCGTCCGCGGGCAAGAAGCGCGCCGTCGCCTCCGGTAGTCCCGGACGCCCCCGGCGAGTCTCCCGACACCGACGAGCAACAATGCCCGCCCATCGCCAGTCGACGTACCGCGTCCTCTGCCTGCTGCTGCTCCCCGTCGGCCTCGCCGCGGCGGACGTCGCCCCGACGCCGCAGCCGTCCCCCGGTCACCTGGTCTGGCTGGCCGAGGTTAGGGACAACTGGGATATTTTCTACAGCGCGACACCGGACGGCGAGACGCTGCGTTTGACCGAGCACCCGGCCTGGGACTGGGGTCCGGCGCTGTCTCCCGACGGTCGCCGCCTGGCCTGGCTCTCCGTCCGCGACGGGCGGGAGGATATCTACCTGGCCGACATTGTTGAAGGGGAATTGACCGACATCAGGCGCTTGACCGACGATCCGCACCGCGAGGGCTTTTTAGCGTGGGGGACCGGAGCGGATGGAGCCCTCTACTATTCCGCCCTGGACCACGACGGCACGGGCAAGTTCGAGTTCTACGACATCTACCGCCTGGATCTCGACGGAGGCGGCCCCGAGCGCCTGAGCGAGCGCCCCGGGATGTTCTACGCCCCGGCGCTTCTCGGCGATCGCCTTTACGCCGTCTGGCAACCCGAGTACAACGTCGACGATTACCGGCTGGTCGAGCTGGTCGACGGCGAGCCCCGGCCCGTCCACGTCGACGGCGAGACCGTCCGCCTCGTCGAATACGCCGACCGTTCACCGGCGCCGCCGCGGAGCGTCGGCGGGGACCGGCTGACCGTCGTCCGCCTGGTGAACGGCGAGGCTCGCTTGAGCGTGGTCGATCCCGTCGCCGGCTGCCTCATCCACGAGGCGCCCATCGACCCGGCAACGGTCCGCTATCCCCGGCCGGTGGACGCGGACGGCGGGTTGTTCATCTACGCCACGGCGGCGGGGGACGACGCCGAGCTGGCCCTGGGGCGGCTGGGCGACGGCGTCTTCGCTCAACTCGCCCGCCTGACCGATAACGCCCATTTCGACGGCTACCCTTCGTGGGCGGCCCGAACCGGGGAGACCGACTGATGCGCTACGGCGTCACCATCCTGCTTTGCGTCCTGCTCTGCGCGGCCGTCGTCGCCGACGTCGGCGGCCGGGCGGCCTTCATCGACTACAGCGACGACCCCGTCGGCGAGCTCTACTTCCTCGACCTCGACGCAGCGGAGCCGGTCCGGCTGACCGAGAACCCGGGCGCCGACCACTCCCCGGCCCTGTCGCCCGACGGCCGCCGGCTGGCCTGGGTCGCCGAGCGCGACGACCGGGTCGACATCCATTTGCTGGAGTTGGGGGCCGACGGCACGGGGCGCGAGGTCCGCCGGCTGACCGCCACCGCCGCCGTCGAGTCCGACCTCTCCTGGTCCGCCGACGGCGAGCGGCTGTACTTCAGCGCCTTCGACTACATCGACTTCGGCGCCGTCGGCCTGCACGCCGGCAGCCGGGAGGAACTCGTTCACCTGGCGGGGACCGAGCGGGGCTATTCCGTCCATTACTACAGCTTCGAGTACGAGAACGTCGAACCGCAGAGCGTCTTCGGCGGCGATTACCGCCATCCCCTCCACGTCGCCGGTCTGGGACTGATCTGCGCCTACGAGCCCTGGAGCGAGACGACCTCGCCCTTCGAGCCCGGCCTGGTACTGATCCACCATGCCCTGGCCTGCGACCAGTTCGCTCTCCTGGACGGCGAGCCCGTCGGCCACTTTCCCGGCGGCGATCCGCTGCTGCGTCTGCGTCGGGAGGACGTCGGCCGGGTTTACGCCCGCTGTGACTCCCGGAGCTTCGAGCTGCTGGAGGAATGGCCGGGGGACGGCTGGCACGCCCTGATCCCCACCGATACGGCGGACTGTTTCCTCGGCGTGACCATGGCCGCGCCGAACACCCGTCTGGCCCTGGTTCGGCATCCCGGCGCGACCAACGAGGAGATCACCTACCTGACCCCGACCGAGCGCAGCGTCGGCGAGCCCGGTTGGGCGCCCCTGGAGCTGAGCGAATGAAGACCCTGACGACGATCATCCTCGGCCTGGCCCTGTTGGCCGCTCCGGCGGCGGGCGCTGACGAGGCGCGGCTGTTGGCGGGTTTTTGCGCCGCCGAGGGCCTCTCCGGCCGCCTGGCCTTCACCGGTTACGACGACGACTCCGACGGCGAGATCTACTTCCTCGACCTGGCCGAGGGCGTCGTCCACCGGCTGACCGAGGACCGCCACGACGACTACTCCCCCGCCCTGTCCCCCGACGGCCGCCGCCTGGCCTGGGTCGCCGAACGCGACGGACGGCACGACGTCTATCTGATGGAGCTGGGTCTGCACGGCGAGGGGCGCGAGGTCACCCGGCTGACCGACAGCGAGGGCCTCGAGCGCGACCTCTCCTGGTCCGCCGACGGCGAGAGCCTCTACTTCGCCAGCTACGAGGAGATCGATTTCGCCGTCATCGGCATCGCCGAGCCCGGCCTGGCGATGGACGAACTGGTCGAACGCGACGAGGGCTACGTCGTCTACTCCCTCGATCCGGACACCGGGACGACCCGGCGGCTCAGTCTGCTGGCGGGCGACTACCGCTCCCCCGTCCACCTCGCCGGTTACGGCACCGTCTGCCGCTACGATCCCTGGCACGTCGACGTCTCCCGCTTCCGCCACGGCCTGGTGGTCATCGACGCCGAGCTGAACTGCGACGGCCTGCTGCCCTGGTGGGAGACCCGGGAGATGGAGTTGCGTGAGCGCCTGCACCGCTTCCCCGACGGCGATCTGCTGGTCGGCTTCCGCGTCGAGGACGGCAGTTACTTCGTCCGCCTGGACGCCGAGCGGGCCTACGTGGAAAAGAAGTGGTATCTCTCCGAGGACGACATCGGCGACGCCGTCCCCGACCCCGACTGCGAGGACTGCGGCTGGTTCGTCCTGGTCAGCGAGGACGAGGAGCTGCTGTTCTGTCAGGGGGTTTTCAGCTCCGCCTACGCCGACTACCTGATCGTCGAGGAGGCCGCCGAGCCGAGCTGGTCGTTGTTACGCTAGCCGCGATCCTGGATGAGTTCGAGGATTGAGCAACCGCCCCGCACACCCAAGGGTCCAAATGAAGTGGCTGGAGCTGATTTTCTCGATCATCGGCGCTCTGGGCGTCGTCGTCATCGCCGTCAACCTCTGGCTGACAAGGCGGCAGAACCGTTTCGTCCGCACCTTTGAAATCATCACCCGCTTGGACAGTCCCGAGGCGCGCCAGGCCCGCCGCTACACCCGCCACGAGTGGAACGGCGAACTCGCCGTGCTGGACGAAAGCAAGCGCGAACTCGTCCACCGGCACATCAACGACATGGATGTCGTCGGCAGCTTGATACTGGAACGTTTGACCAACTATCCGCTTGTCGTTAGGGTTTTCGGCGGGATGATCGTCTCCTCCTGGGATAAGTGCAGGGATTACATCGAGCAGCGACGTGAGGAGTACTTCCCCTACTTCGCCATTCACTTCCAGGCCGCCGTGAAACGGATAAAAAGCGACGGTAAGCGCATCTTCAAGGATTTCAGCAGTAAACACAAACTCAGGATCAAACCTCACCGGATTAACCTATCAAAGCCCTCGCATTAGCGTAAGAACCGGGCAATAACAGAAGGAAACCGATGAAACGCTACCGCCTCGTGCCCCTCCTTCTCGTCTTGATACCGCTGGCCTCCTCCTGCGCCGTCGAGCCCCTCGAGGGCGACGTGCTGCTCTACGACGGCCCCGGCGCCGACGAGGACTGCACCGCCAACCTGGCGGCGCTGCTCGAGAACCTGGGCTACTCCGTCGAACTCGCCGGACCGGATTACTTCAACACCAACGGCTGCGCCGGTTTTCGGGTGGCGGCCTTCCCCGGCGGGGACATGTTCCAGTACGCCCGCGATCTGGAGACCGACGCCAAGGAGGACATCCGGCGGTTCCTCGCCGAGGGCGGCGCCTACCTGGGCGTCTGCGGCGGTTCCTACTTCGCCGCCGCCCGCGTCCACTGGCAGGGGGCCGAGCTGCCGATGGAGCCCCTGGCCCTGTTCCCAGGCGAGGCCGTCGGCCCCATCGACGAGATCGCCCCGTTCCCCGACTGCACCATTACCGGCATCCACGCCGACGAGGAGCACCCCATCAGCGCCGACCTCGAGGACGAGCTGCGCTACACCTACTGCTACGGCCCCTACTTCCTCCTCGACGAGGAAGCCGGGGAGGCCCCGGCCGTCCTCCATCGCTACGACACCGGCGACGGGGCGGCCAGCCTGGCCTTCGCTTACGACGCCGGCCGGGTGTTCATCATCGGCCTGCACCCCGAACTGACCATCGTCGAGGTCGAGGACGGCGGCACCGACTACCACCCCGACAGCTACGCTCTGTTCGAGGCCGCCCTGGACTGGCTCCTCGCCGACCGTTAAGGAAAGGTGGATCATGCAAGCCGTCGTCGTGCTGTTCTCCGCCGCGCTGACCAACAACATCGCCCTGACCAACTTTCTGGGCATGTGCCCTTTCATCGCCGTCAGCCGCGACGTCAAGACCGCCTTCGGCATGGGCGCCGCGGTGACCCTGGTGATGACCCTGACCGCCGCCGCCAACTGGGCCATCCAGCACTACCTGCTCGAGCCCTTCGGCGTCGAGCACCTGCAGTACATCATCTTCATCGTCGTCATCGCCGCCATCGTCCAGGTGCTCGAGCTGGCCATCGAGCGCTTCAGCCCCGACCTCTACGCCTCCTTCGGCGTCTTCCTGGCCCTGATCACCGTCAACTGCGCCATCCTCGGCGTCTCCCTCTTCATGGTTCTGCGCGGCTACGGCTTCGTCGAGACCCTGGCCTACGGCTTCGGCTCCGGGGTGGGCTGGACCCTGGCCATCGTCGCCCTGGCCGGCATCCGCCAGAAGCTGGAGAGGGCCGACCTGCCCAAGGGCCTCGAGGGTCCGGGGATCACCATGATCGCCACGGCGATCATGGCCATGGCGTTTATCGGCCTGACGGGGCTGATCTAGTTTGCTTAGACAGAGAAAGGATGGGATTATGTCTGCCGAAGAAAAATATAGTTTTACAACATCATCTGAGAGTGTTAATCCAACTAGAATAACAAAACCAGTAAGTGTGCTTGGGATACCAGCCTACATTGCTTATAGGTGGATGATGCCTGGTTTTATAGCTGCTGCGATAATAGGTATTGCTCATGCCTTTTCAACGGTTCCTTTTACCTGGAAATTAACTGAATTACCTACTGCAATACTATTATTAGGTGTTATTTTGGCATTTGGTTTTCTTGTGTCAGTTATGTCATATGCGCATATATTATTACTTAGGGAATTTCAGAAAATCATCTATTATTACATAAATGTTAAGCATCAAGATAATAATTGTTTCTCTTGCTGTGACGACAAATCTGGTTTTGCTAAATTGTCTATACTTAATAATAAAAATGGGAAATATTTTTACCCTAAGTTTGTCTTACTTAATATACTATGTTTTATTCCGATTGTTGATGTGTGCGTATATTATTGTAAAAAGAAAAAAATTAAAAATAATAAATTATTAGACTTAGAGACTATAAATGTCCGTCTAAGCAAAATATATAATGATACTGAACATAGAAATGTATCTCAAGATATGCATCTTGCTTTTGGCGCAATAAATATTGGCTATACAGTAGTGACTGCATCTATATATATATCAACACTATATACGAATATTCTGTGGATTCCAATAATAGCTATTGCGCTGATCATATATATTCTCTCATGTCATTATTCATGGAAAATGCTAGGATTTGGGTATGATAAATTATACAAGTATTATGATTATAAGCAGGAACAGAAAAAAGATAAAATAGTTGAGCTAACTTATAGAGAACAAAACAATAATGTCTATTTAATAAGTATCGAAACAAAATATAAGAAACCATCTAATAATTAACGCTTAAGCATATACGTATTTTGATATTGTTCTGAACCTTTTCTTACAAGTAGTTTCTTTTCAACTGTGTAATAAGGTCTATCCAAGGGCCGACCGGTCGGCCCGTTTGGACGTTTGTGTCCCGATCAACGTATAAACGACAACCAGCAAACGGGAGGAACTAAAGGTCCTCCTCTAGGCAAGCGTCTCCGAACCGATTATTCGCCGTAGTGTCGCTGAGGCCTCAGTCGCCCGCTTTACGTTGCGGCGGGGGCTTGAAGCCCCCGCCCTCGGTCAGTTATTCTCATGTAGGGCGGACCCTCTGCGGTCCGCCGTCGATGAAACACAACGGTTATGGACACCGAAGCCAAGCAGCATCTGCGGCGGGGGGCTTGAAGCCCCCGCCCTCGGTCAGTTATTCTCATGTAGGGCGGACCCTTTGCGGTCCGCCGTCGATGAAACACAACGGTTATGGACACCGAAGCCAAGCACCATCTTCGGCGGGGGGCTCGAAGCCCCCGCCCGAAAAAACCGACGGGCTTTGCCCGCCGGTTCAGCTGTTGCTTCTATTTGCGCTCCGCCCGGCGCCTGGAGCGGGGGCTGCAGCCGGGGCAGCCGCGGCAGGGATCGTTGCGCTTCTCCCGGCGGATGAACAGCGCCAGGCCGACGACGGCCCCGGCGGCGACCAGGCCCAGCAGCAGCCAGCCGGGCCAGCTCATCGGGGCTCCCC
>WJLX01000029.1 GCA_014728225.1 Candidatus Coatesbacteria bacterium
GCCATCGTAATACGGCTTATTGTTACGACAAGCGAATCCGCCGGCGCCACGCCGCCGCTCGCCGGGCCGAGCTCGACCCGACCAGCTACACCGATAAGCCGACGGCCGGCGGGCCCATAAGAAACTGTCACTCAACGGCTTCCACCACAGGCGCATCAGCCACCAACAGGAGTTCGCTGATGGACGGACGCATATCAACGGCCTCGAGAGCTTCCGGGGCTTCGCCTAACGCCGCCTAAAAGCCGACTACGGCGACTTCAAACGCAACTGCAGACTATTTCTCAAAGAGGGGTCATTTTGATTTAACCATCGAGACGACGAAAACGCGCTTAATCATCTCGGGAGCAGACTGCGCGCTTGTTCATAATTAGTTGATAATCCATAACTTGATCTGGCAGAGCTTGAGTGGCTTATACGTCGCTGTACCGCTTCCGGCGGCCCGGGCTGGTTGATCCATTGCTTCAATCTGTTACCTTTATCTGGGGGTATTTGCTACTATATCCTTCAATATCAGCCAATCAGGCCTGATCCTCGTCCGCTTTGGACAGGCAGCCATAAACCACTCCTCGCCGTGTTTTCTATCCATTCTCTGCTGAATGGTCCGGGATCGGGTAAAATGCCATAAGTAATGTCGGGACGGGAAATCAATCCCGTCCGCAAGCCGGAGCAAATAGCTGCCGGGGTTGTACGGCGTGGATGTGGGCGCGTCTTCTACCCCCACCCTTTCCCTCGGGGAGGGGGAAGATCATCCTTGGCGGCTATCCAAGTTAAATTGCGCAGGCTGTCGGACCGTTTTGTTGAGAGTGGACGGCCCTGTCTTGGGTGGTCAAGACGGCCGCCGGCGTAGCGGGACTCGGTGGTATTATCTGCTTTATTGTCAAATGGTTGAGTAGAGGTGTCCCATCTTCGGCGGGCCCTGCGGGTCGAGCTCGGAGCCAGGGACTTCGTACATCGGGACCCGGGCGATGAGAGAAGACTCGAGGTGCAACAAGAGGTGCAACAAACGGTAAGAAGCGCGGGCAGGGTGCTCAGCATCCCCGGTCCACGGTTTGAGGATGCCGTGGTTCGCGGAGAGCGGCCGTCGTGACAGTGGAAGGCGATCAAAGAACGCAGGGACCGACCTGCGGGTCGGCCCCTGGGTCCCGTGTCTGAAGCCTCTACGCGGTGGGTCGTGGAGCGAGCCGAGCCATCGCAACTCCAATAACCCCGGGCGGGATTCTTGAGCTTCGCGCCGGGGTGTCGCATCCCGCGGTTCGGCGACTTCAGCGCCGCAGAACGACGCGCTCGACGGCGGTTCGGCCGGCGGCCTCCAAGCGCAGCAGGTAGAGCCCCGGCGCGTTGCCGACGGTGGACCAGTTGGTGGTGTGGCGTCCGGCGGCCAGCGGTCCGTCGACGAGGAGGGCGAGGCGGCGGCCGGCCAGATCGTAGACGGCCAGGCGGACGTCGGCGGCTTCGGCGAGCTCGAACTCGAGTTGGAGGGTCGCGCCGCAGCTCAACGGGTTGGGGTAGGCGGGACGCAGGGTGAAGGACTCGGCGGCGGCGGGACGGCGGTACTCGACGGGACCGAGGGTCAGCCGTTCGCCGTCGGCCAGGGTAACCCGCAGGCGGTACTCGCAGGTCTCGCCGGGTTGGGGTTGGCGGTCGAGGTAGCGGGTGCGTTCGCCGGACAGCGGCTCGGTGGTCAGCGGCAACCAGGGCCCGTCGTCGCGACGGCGCTCGAGCTCGCAGGCCGCGGACTCCCCGCTGGTGACGGTCCAACTGAGCAGGCAGCCCTCAGCGTGATGCGTCGCCGTCAGCTCGCCGTCGCGGACGGGGGTGAAGTCGCCGTAGACCAGGCGGGCGTTGAAGTCGCCGCAGGCCCAGCCCCAGCCGCCGCCGCCGTCGTCGTGGAAGAAGACGCCGTAGAGGTCGAGGTTGTCGTCGGCGGCGCGGTTGTCGTCGGTGGAGTAGCTGACGCCGCCGTTGGTCGAGTGGTAGATGACACCGTTATCGGCGACCATCCAGCCCTCGGTGTCGTTCATGAAGTCCAGGGCGTTGATGTCCTCGGAGCCCAGGCCGTTGACCTTGCGCCACTGGCTGCCGCCGGAGTAGAGGTAGTAGGCCAACCCGTCCTCGCCGCAGCAGACACCCTCGCTGGTGGACCAGACATCGACGTCGAGCAGGGGGCTGGTGGCGCTGGACAGGCCGGTGGAGAAACGGTTCCAGGTACCGGAACTCTTGCGGTAGACCACGGCGTAACCGCCGACGACGTCGCCGACGGCCCAGCCGGTGTTCTGGTCGAGCATCGAGACGCCATAGAAGTTTAGTCCGGGAGTGCCGGTGTTGTCCGTGGTCCAGCTCGAGCCGCCGTTGGTGGTGTAGTAGATCGATAGGTCGGCGCCGCAGACGAACCAGGTGTCGGCGTCGAGGACGTCGATGCTGTAGAGGTTCTTGGCGGGCAGATTGCCCGAGGCGTCGCTCCAGTTGATACCGGTGTCCTCGGTGTATAGGACGGTGCCGTTGGCGCCGCAGGCCACGAAGCGGTCGTCGTCGATGTAGTCCAGGTCGTTCAGGTCCCGCGAACCGGCGGCGGCGCGGAACAGCCAACTGTAGCCGTCGTTGCCGCTGGCCAGGTTGTAGCCGTTTTCACCGACTGCCAGAACGTAGGGGTGGTTGGGTTCGGCGCAGGCCACGGCGTTGAGGCGGTTGCCGGCCCGGACGACCATGGTCCACGAGACGCCGCTGTTGGTGAACAGGATCGCGCCCAGCTCGCCGACCGCGTTGACCGTATCGGCGTTTACCGGCGGGGTCAGGGCGTAAAGATCGTTGTAGAAGAAGTGGTTGCCGAAGGCGCTCCAGCTGTCGCCGCCGTCGGTGGAGTAGAGAACCACGTCGTCGTTGCCGCAGACATAGACGTAGCGTCCGCCGTCGCTGACGGCGCCGACGGCGTTGAGGGTGCTGGTGACTCCGGAGGAGCGGGAACCCCAGTCGGTCCCGCCGTTGGTGGTGGCGTAGATGGCGCCCTGGTCACCGACGGCCCAGGCGTAATCGGCGTCCAGAATGTAGACGGAGCGCAGCCCGGGTCCGACGTCCTCGACCTGGCTCCAGGCGGAGCCGTTCCAGCGGAAGATGCGCCCGCCGGTGTCCACGGCCAGCCCGTAGCCGGACGAGTACATGTGGATGTCGTAGAACTCGTAGCCGCCGGAGAAACTCTGGGAGTTCCAGCTCGAGCCGCCGTCGGTGGTGCGCGAGATGTAGGATCCGCCGCAGACCCAGCCGTTGTTCGCGTCGAGGAAGTCCACGCCACGGATGTTGTTGAACTCGCCGGGGCGGTTGATCTCGCTCCAGTTGTTGATGTTCGTGGTCTTGAGCAGGACGCCCGAACCGCCGGCGTAACCCGTCGTCGTCGAGACCAGGCTGACGCAGAACAGGGTCGACGAGGTGGAACGATTGAGGCTGGTGAAGGTGACGCCGCTGTTCCAGGAGGCGGCCAGATAGCCGTTGTCGCCGACGGCGACGGCGACGTTGTCGTTGCGATCGGCGCCGCGCAGGGTGTCGTTCTCCGGTGAGCGCCGGTAGAGATAGTCGGCCCACCAACCGTCGGCGAACACCGCCGGCGTCAGGATCGTGACGAGTAAAAGGACGATGACGCATCTTTTCATTGATCCGCTCCCGTGGTTGCCGGCGACACCGCCGCTTCGCACCAACGGCCGCCGGTGAAGGCGACGGGCCGTCGACGCCCGATGAATGGATAAGGTTCCATCTTGAATATAGGCGCAAATATGCCGGGCGTCAAGTCGCCGTCGTGTCGCGGCGGTAAAGGGCGGTCTGCCCGCTCTGACGAAATCCCGCCCCCCGGTAGAGGGCCCGGCCGCTGTGGTTGGTCGCGCTGACCACCAGGGCCGCGCCGGCCAGCTCCGCGTGGCGGCAGGCCCGCAGAACCTCGTCGACCAGGCGCCGTCCCAGACCCCGACCGCGGTGGGCCGGGCCGACCCCGACGCTGGCGATGAAACCCAGGCGGCGGTCACGGGCGTCGCTGACCGCCGTTGTCAGGATGAAGGCCGCCGTCGCGCCGGTGCCGCTGCGGGCCAATAGGCAGCCGCTGCGCACGGGTTCACCGTAACGACCGCCGAGAACCTCCTCCAACACCCGCTGCGAACCGACGGGTTCGGCCAGCCGGGGGTGCAGGCGGGCGTCGTCGGTTCCCAGGTAGCAGGCGGCCTGCAACAGGGCCAGCTTGTCGAGATCGGCCGGTCGCAAACGCTCGACGGTGTAGTCGCCGGAGGAGGCGCCGCGCGGTGGTGGCGGCTGTTCATCGAAATCGTAGAGCAGTTCCAGCCGGGGAAAGCGCTCCCAGCCGCACCGGGGCAGCTCATGGGCCAGCTCGGGCACGGCCGGGCTCAAGGCCGTCTCGCCGGCGAGAATAAACGTCCGCCCCCGACCGACGGCGGCCAGCAGCTCCGCCGCGTTGGCCGCGGTGTTGAAGCGTCCCGAGAGGTAGCACAGTAGCGCCTCGAGCCCGCTACCCAGCTCCCGCCCCAGACAGAAACCCACGGGCCCGTCGTCGGTCAGCGCCAGGGACCAGGCTTCCTCGAGGGGCAGGCGGGAGCCGAACATCCAGCGCTCGGTCAGCCCGGCGGGCCAATCGTCGACGGCCGGACCGATCCGCCGGCGGAAGAAGCGCGCCGCCTCGGCGAACAACCGTCGCGGCGCCCCGCCCCGGTAGAGTTCCCGGGGGACGCAGACCGGCGCTGCTGTGAAGTCGTCGACCATGACTCGGGGTGAGGGTGAGCATCTCAAGGGTAACACCGGCGGCGGGGAAAACCGTCGCCGGCCGCGCTGAAAAGGGCGGGTCGAGCCCCGCCCCGTGAACTGCCGAGCTGTCGGACAGCCTAAAGGTCGAACAGGCCGTTCCGGGCCTCGGCGGCGGCCTGCAGGCCCGGTGGCAGGGGGATCTCCCGCCCCAGCAGGATGCGCACCACGGCGCGGTGGATTTCCCCGCGACGCTGCGGGAACTGCTCGAAGACGCTGTTGACGAGCAGTTCCAGCCCCGTGGCCAGGTCCGTCTTGATGTCCGCCACCCCCTGCTCGCCGAAGGCGATGATGTTGGTGAAACTGCCGTCGTTGCGCAGCTTCTTCAGCGAGCGGGCGAACTCTTCGGGGCCGACCAGACGGCTGAGCTCGAGGAAGATGGCGTTGGCCGCCGCCAGGTAGTTGTCCTTGGTGCGGCTGTCCAGCAACAGGTTCAGCCCGACGGGCAGACGGCCGAGCTTCTCCATGTAGTACTCGATCCACTCCCCGGCGATCAGGCTGCCGTGCTGGGGGGCCAGCAGCTTCGGTTTGGGGTCCAGCCGGGCGATGTTGTCCAGGGCCAGGGCCAGGGCCTCCCGGGTCGGCATGTAGATCTGGTGGAAGGTCTTGACGCCCTCCCAGTGACGCTCGTCGGCGTAGAGGTCGCCGACGAAGGACAGCCCGCCGAAGAGGTCCCCGGTGAACAGGATGCGGCTCTCGACGTCGTAGAGCATCACCGCCCCGCGGAAGTGGCAGTAGGGCGAGGGGATGAAGCGCAGCTCGTGCCCCGTCTTCATCCTCACCCGACCGTCGGGGAAGGACTCCGTCGAGCGGTAATAGTTCTCGTCCAGCCCGTAGAACTGGATCAGCCGCCAGGTGTCCTCGCTGGTCAGCACGAACAACCGGGGGTTTAGCTGCTGCAGGAAGCCCAGGTTGAAGGCCACGTCCGGATCCTGGTGGTTGGCGAAGGCCACGTTGAGCCGGCTCATCCCGCCGATCAGCCGGGAGAGGTTCTCGTCGAGGGCGCCGCGGTCCGCCGGGGCGCCGGGATCGACGAGGAGGGTCAGTCGCCGTTCGGCGCCCTCGAAGACCCGCAGGAAGATGTTGCGCTCCAACAGGGAGCCCTCGCGCCGGCCGACCCAGTGGACGCCGGGGGCCAGTTGGCCGTTGTCGGTCATCGGATTCCTCGGTGGTGGTTGAAGGTCGATTAAGCCCGGGAAGCCAGAACCCGCTGCAGCTTGCCGCTGAGCAGGCTGACGTGGGAGAACTCCTCGTCGATGATCCAGTCGATTTTCTCCCGGCCCCACTGCTGGGGCGTCACCTTGCGCAGGCCGACGTAGAAGGCGATCGAGTCGCGCTCCAGTTGCAGGGCCTGACGCAGCACCGCGGCGGGGCTCTCTTGGCCGCTGAGGGTCTCGGCGGGCTCCTCGGTGACGTCGAACACCCGGCGGTTCGCCAGGGCCTGCAAATACAGCACGGCCTTGTTGTCGGGATCGAAAACGGTGGGCGCGGAGTCACCGCCGGTCAGCCGCTGGCGCAGCTCAGCGAAGGTGCGCTCGTGCTCGTCCTCCATCTCGGCCAGCTCCCGCAACATTTCCTGCAACTCCTCGTCGCTGAAGTTCTCGGCCGCCCGGCGGTAGAAGCGGGCGCCGTTACGCTCGATCTGTTCCGCCATCTCGAAAACCTCGTCGGCGGAGAACTGGTTTAACGCCATGCTTGACCTCCGTCACTGGAGTCGGTGCGGGTGGATGGAACGGGACGGACTCACCGGCCCTGTCCGTTTGACGACAATCGGCGGTGCGGGCCCGGGTGTCGCGGCGGGCGCCCGGATGATTGCAAAGGTCTCCCGCCCCGGGTAGGAGGCCCGGCGGGGCGGTACCCCGCCGGGTCGAGGTTTCGCTGCAGTGCGCGGCGCTTACTCGCCGACCACCTGATCGACGATGGCGGCGGAGGTGTAGGGGCGGGCGCCCATCTCTTTATCGAGCATGTAGAGCCCGTTGCCCTTCTCGCCGACCATCTTGAACTTCTGCACGTTGGTGGTGGCGTTGTCCTCTTCCTCGATCTGCTCGTCGACGAACCAGTCGAGGATCGGCCGGCTGGCGTAATCCTTTTCGGCCTCGGCGGCCTCGTAGATGCGGTTGATGTCGGCGGTGATCTTCTTTTCGTGTTCGAGGGCGGCCTCGAGGGCGGCCAGGGGTGAGTCCCACTCGACGGTCGGCTTGTCGATGGCGCCGAGTTCGACGCGGGCGCCGCGCTCGATGATGTGGTTGTAGAACTTGAAGCCGTGGATGATCTCTTCCTGGGCCTGGGCGGTGTACCACTTGGCGAAGCCAGGCAGGTCCTGCTCCTCGAAGTAGGCGGCGATCGCCTGGTAGAGATAGCCCGAGTAGAACTCGTTGGTGATCTGCTGGTTCATCAGTTCGCGGACCTTGGCGTTCATCATCGGTTTGGATCCCCTTTCAGGGTTGATGTTGTGGCGTGTAGGGTTCTAGGCTTAGGGATGAGGCCGGGGACCGGCGGGACCGGTCCCGTCGTGGTCGCTACTTGTTCTCGTTCTTCCACAGCTTGTGGACGTTGCAGTGCTCGCGGGCCCAGACGGGCTCGGAGCCGCAGAAACAGAAGTGAGCCTTGGGCTCGTCGCCGGGCTTGAGCCACTTGCGCAGTACGCGGTCCTTGGTGATCAGCTCGATCCACTGGATGTAGTGCTTGTCCTCCATCGGGTGGAGAGTGGTGCCGACGGTGACGGTGTAGCCGGTGTCGTCTTTCTCGATGACGGGGACGTGCTTCTCGTTGGCCATCTCGGCGGTCTGCTCCTCGAGGAGCTCCATCGGCTCGCCGCAGCAGACGAGTTCACCGGGACCGCCCTGGAGGACCATGACGATGTTGCCGCACTTCTCGCACTTGTAGGTCTGGAGTTGCTTAGCCATCTGGTTAACCTTTCCGGTTGGGGGATTGTTCCATCAGCAATTTGAAGCATCGGCGGGGGCGGCGCGGTGGAAAAAGCCGGTTCCCCTGGGGACCCGGCGTCGATGCTGCTGTCTCTTGCGCCGGGTCGGCGGAACGGAGTCTACCAGTCCGCCGAGAGGACGTTGTCGTCGTACTCGACCTCGAAGCGCAGCTTGTGCTTGGCCTCTTCCTGGGCCAGGGCGCGGAAGGTGTCGGTGAGGGCGGCGTCCTCGGTCAGCTCGGCCAGCTCGCTGTAGAGCTTGTAGGCCGCCTTCTCCTTCTTCATCGCCACGATCAGGGCCTCCTGATAGTCCATCTGCTCCTTGATCTCGACCTCGACGACGTAGTCGGCTATCTTCAGATCGGTGACTGCCTTCTCCGAGGGCAACAGGTTCTTGCCCTGCTTGACGGCCTGGAGCTTGGCCTTATGGTTGCGTTCCTCGTCGGCGAACTGGAGGAAGACCTTCTTCATCTCGGGGCGTTTGACGCGTTCGGCGAGATCGGTGTAGAAATCGACGGATTCCTGCTCCCGGGCCATGGCGAATTCGAGGACCTCGTCGACGGAGGAGAACTTGCCCATCGGCACTCCTTATCTGCTTGTTATTGCGGTCTTTAGCTTTGCGCAACGTCCGTGCGCCTCATCGTTGTTTTGTGCGGTAATTATATCACCCGCCCCGGGGATAGTAAAACCGCTTCGCCCGTGCATATATTAGTATAATAGCATAAACCGTGCCAACTTCCCGCCGCCCGATCAAGAAAGTCAGGGGGCCTTGTCGCAGCGGGCTTTACGAAGGGGGGCGGTTTGAGCGGGGTTGATGATGCTTCGAGCGGATCCTGCCTATTTGGCAGGCGGGGGTAAAGATGCCGCCTCATCGGCAGCCCGGATGCTGGACGGTAATCGATTTTTGTGATATAGCTTGACTCAGTTGAGTTTCCGTCCACCCGCTACCACCAACGGAGGTGAACTTGAAGACGCTGCGCATCCTGCTGCTGCTGCCGCTGCTGTTGGCCGCCGCGGCCTACGGCGCCGACAAATACGTCCTCGTCGAGGACTTCGAAAACGAGGGGTGAGGCTACTGCCCCCGTATGCATGAGGCCCTCATGCATGTCCGCGCCGATTACCCCTTCGACGACGTCGCCGTCGTCTCCCACCACGCCAACGACGGCTACTCCAACCCCTTCAGCAACTACCGCAAGAACTACTCCGGCATCACCGGCTATCCCACCTGCCTGGTCAACTACGTCTACCGTCTGACCGGCACCTACGGGACCTGGCAGGAAAACTACAACTGGATCACCACCCGGGTCGACGTCCTGCTCAACCAGCGGGCGCCGGGCACCCTGAACATCATCTACGAGGACAACGGCGCCACCGTCGACGTCCACGCCACCCTGTGCCTCGACGATTACCTCAACGACAACTGCAGCCTCTGGATGCTGGTCTACGAGGACGAGGTCGACAGCTTCGGTCTGCTGTCCCAGGACGGCACCACTTCGCCGGAGACGGTCACCATCAGCGATCCCGGCGAGTACACCACCCACGACTGGAGCTTCACCGTCGACAGCGGTTGGGACACCGACGAGCTCAACCTGGTGGCCTTTGTACAGAAGAACACCGGCGACAAGTCGATCCTGCAGGTCGACATCGTTCACCTCTACCTGGACGGCACCGACGACGACGCCCCCCAGATCACCGGTCAGTACCCCGCCGACGGTCAGAGCGACATCCCCGCCGACACCCCGCTCTACTTCCACCTCTTCGACCAGACCGGCGTCAACACCGGCACGCTGGACTTCAGCGTCAGCGCCCCGGACCTGGCGCCCCAGCCCCGGAACAACGCCCTGCGGCTGGGTCCGCGCCTGCCCGGTGAAATCAGCGGCACCCTCGACGTCGACGACACCGATCCGAACCATGTGATCTGCATCTTCACCCCGGACGCCGACCTGCCCCTGGATACCGAGATCACCTGCACCGTGGCCGGCGGTCTGGCCGACACCATGGGCAACAGCGCCGCCGAGGAAAGCTGGACCTTCGAGGTCGCCTCCAGCGCCGTGGTCCCCTCTAGCTGGGGCGCGATCAAGGCCCTGGGCGAATAAGCTGCCAAGCTGGCTGCTGCCGAACGACAACGGACCGTCGGCGACGGTCCGTTGTCGTCTACTTTGTCGTCTACTTTGACGATGGGCGACAGCGGGGCCGCCCCCTCATCCCCGCCGACAGCGCTGCGGCTACAACTCGACGGTGGCGTCGGCCTGGCAGTGGGGGCAGTAGAAGGTACTGCGCTGGCACTGCACGCAGCGCACGATCTCGGCGCCGCAGCGCGGGCAGTGTTCCTCGGCCCGGCCGTAGACGCGCAGCCGGTTCTGGAAGCCGCCGCGCGTGTTGCCGGCGTCGCGGTAGTCGGATAAGCTCGTGCCGCGGTGGCGAACCGCCTCGGCGAGGATCTTGACGGTGGAGGCGTACAGCCGGGCGATCTCCTCGGCACCCAACTCACCGGCGGGCTTGTGCGGCGAGATGCGGGCGTCGAAGAGGATCTCGGCGGCGTAGATGTTGCCCAGGCCGACCAGGCGGTCCTGGCGCAACAGCCAGACCTTGATCTGCTGACGGCTGTCCGCCAGGGCTTCACTCAGCCGGGCGACGGTGAAGTCCGCGCCGAGGGGATCGACGCCCGCCGGTTCGGCCGTCGCCCGTGTCGGATGCAGCTCCAGGGTGCCGAAGCGGCGCACGTCGTGGAACACCAGCTCGCCGCCCGTGAAGCGCAACAGGGCCCGGACGTGGTCCGTCGGCCGCTCGGCGTCGTCTGCCAGCCACAACAACCGGCCGGTCATCCGCAGGTGGATGGTCAGCCAGGGCCCGCCCCGGAACTCGAGGCCCACCCGCTTGCCCAGCCGCTCGACCCGGCGGACGCTGCAGCCGGTGAGCTCCTCCGACCCCGGCAGCTCCAGCTTGGGATCCAGCAGCTCGACGGACTCCAGCCGGCGCCCGCGCAGCACGGGGTCGAGCTGGCGGCAGATGGTCTCGACTTCGGGCAGTTCGGGCACCGGTTCCTCGCAGGTTGAAGGCGACGGGGGCGCCCGACGGCGCCCCCGCTGGTTATCGCGCGCCGGCTCACTCGCCGGGCAGCTCCTCGATCAGCAACTCGCGTTCGGCTTTGCCAAGCTCGGCCCCGAGGGCGATCATCCGCTCCAAAACCGCGGCCCAGCCATCACGGTCGTATTCGGCCTCTTCGATCCGCTTCAGGCCGTGGCAAGCCGTGCAACTCGTTTCGAGGACCTCGGCGACGGCGGCGGCGACTTCCTCATCGGCCCCTGTTTCGTCCGTAGTTTCCGCGGCGTTCGCCTCCTCGTCCTCCATGGCCAGGGACATTCCCAGCCAGACGATTACCAGGGCCAGCACGATCAGACCCAGGATGTATTTGCGCATTCGTACCTCCGTTTCCGTCAACTCGTCAGATGATCCAGCAGGGCCGCCTGCTCTGCGTCATCGAGTTCGGCGCCGTAACCGATCATCGTCTCGAGGGTTTCTTTCCAACCGGCGCGGTCGTGCTCGGCGCTCTCGACCTTGTCGAGGCTGTGGCAGCTCGTGCAACGCTCCTCGAGCAGGACGACCGCGTCCAGGGTTTCGGCCTCGACGGGTTCTTCGGCGACAGCTTCTTCGCCGTCGACGCCCGCCGCGGTGGTTTCTTCGCCCTCGTCCTCGCAGCCCGTTATCAGCAACGGCAGCAGGACCGCGGCCAGCAACAGTATTCTTCGCATCCCGATTTCCTCCTCCAGTAGGGACTCCATTTTCGTAATCGCAGATCGTAG
Source organism: Candidatus Coatesbacteria bacterium (assembly GCA_014728225.1). Taxonomy (NCBI): domain Bacteria; phylum Candidatus Coatesiibacteriota; species Candidatus Coatesiibacteriota bacterium. The sequence goes on from WJLX01000029.1 coordinate 11,521, forward strand.
CGTCAGAAACGGCGCAATACCCAGGCGTGGCGCCGGATGAAGAAACCCTTGTCGTAACCCAGCCAGACCAGGCTGAAGCCGGCCTCGCGAAAAGCCCGCCGCAGCTCGTCCCCCGTGTAGACGCCGTACCTCTTCTTACTGAACAGCCAGGAGATCAGGGGCGCCAGGCTGACCTCGTAGAGGATCAGCCAGCCCTCCGAGCGTAGCAGCCGGGCCAGTTCCTCCACCAACTCGCGCCAGCACGGGCTGTGGTGCAGGACGTGGAAGACCTGGATCAGGTCGAAGGTGTCGTCGGGCAGGGGGACCTCGGCTTCCTCGACCACGGCGAAGCGCAGATGCTCCCGATCACCGTAAAGCTCCCGGGCGTTCTCGACCTGGTCCGGGTCGACGTCGACCCCCGTAACCTCGATATCGTAGCAGTCCGCCAGGCGGGCGGTCAGGTGCCCGATGCCGCAGCCCAGGTCCAGCGCCCGCTCGACACCGGCGAAGTCGACACGCTCCAGCAGGGCGTCCTGAATCGAGGACAGCCGCTCGGCGCGTCGCAGACGATTGACGTGCCGTTTATGGATCCGCGAAAGCTTCATTCACCTTCCACCAGGCGGTTGGTCGTCGGACCCGCGGTGCCGGCCCGACCTTTGAAAACACCCGTCAAGCGGCTCCCGGCAGCTCGGCCGGAACCGGCACGGTTTTTGCGGAGGCGGACCTTCGCCGCCGTCCGCCCGGTCGCCGAGATGCAAAAACCGTGCCGGTTCCGGCGCCGCGGGCGTGGATAACCTTCGAGCAGGCCCGAACCGGTTTTTCAAAGGTCGGGCCGGAGCCGTTCCAGCGGCCGGATTAGCTTCCCAGGACGCGCTCGATCTCCTCGAGGTCGGTCAGCCCGCGCTTGAACTTGGCCACGGCGGCCTGGCGCAGGGTATGCATCCCGGCGTCGACGGCGTGCTGACGCATGGCGGTGACGCCGGCCTGCTCGCCGATCAGGGTGCGCAGGCGGTCGTCGACGGGCAGGACCTCGAAGATGCCGATCTGACCGGAGTAGCCCAGGTTCATGCAGCGCTCGCAGCCGTGGCCCTTGAAGCTGGCCACGCCTTCCATCTCGGCCTCGCTGAGGCCGAAGCGCTTGAGCAGTTCGGCGGGGTAGCTGATCGGCTCGCGGCAGTGTGTGCAGGTGCGGCGCAGCAGGCGCTGGGCGACGATGGTGGTCAGGCTGGCGGCCAGCATGAAGGGTTCGACGCCCATGTTGACCAGGCGGTTGATGGTCCCGGCGACGTCGTTGGTGTGGACGGTGGAGAAGACGAGGTGTCCGGTCAGTGCGCTCTGGATGCAGATGTCGGCGGTGATCTTGTCGCGGACCTCGCCGACGAGGATCACATCGGGGTCCTGGCGCAGGAAGCCGCGCAGGGCCCGGGCGAAGGACAGTCCGATCTCCGGGTTGACGTTGACCTGGTTGATCCCGGCGATGTCGTACTCGACGGGGTCCTCGACGGTCATGATGTTGCGCGTGGGCTCGTTGAGGCGCTTGACGGCGGCGTAGAGGGTGGTGGTCTTGCCGGAGCCGGTGGGTCCGGTGACCAGGTTGACGCCGGATTGGGCGCCGACGGCCTTTTCGAACAGGGCGAGTTGGTCGGCCTCGAAGCCGAGCTGCTCGAGGTCCAGGTTGATGGACTGTTTGTCGAGCAAACGCAGGACGACCTTCTCGCCGTAGATCGTCGGCGCCGTGGAGACACGGACGTCGATGGGTCGTCCGCCGACGTCGAAGCGGATGGCGCCGTCCTGGGGCAGGCGCCGCTCGGCGATGTCCAGGTCGGCCATGATCTTGAGTCGGCTGACGATGGCGTCGCGGTACCTGGCCGGCGGGGTCAGCACCTCGTGGAGCATACCGTCGACGCGGTAGCGGATGCGGAAGCTGTCGCTGTAGTGTTCGAGATGAATGTCCGAGGCCTGATGGCCGGCGGCGTCGGCGATCAGGTCGTTGACGAAGCGCACGATCGGGGCCTCGTCGGTGGATTCGGGAACGCTGATCTCGCCGGGGGTGTCGTCGATCGCGCCGGTGGGGGTTTCACCGGCGGTCGTCTTCCCCGAGGTCTTGGCCGGAGCGGGGTTGTTGGCAGGCTTGGGCGGGGCCTTGCGCGGCGTCGGGCGGGAGCGTCTCCTGCCGCCGCCGTCGTAGTAGCGTTCGAGGGCTTCGAGGAGGGATTGGCGGTCGGCGACGACGGGGTGGACCTCGAAGTCGGTGGCGAACTGGACGGCCTCGATGGCGGCGACGTCCTGGGGATCGAGCATGGCCAGGGCCAGGCGGCGGCCGCGACGCTGCAGGGGCAGGACGTGATGCTTGCGGGCGGTCTCGGCGGGCAGCTTGGCCAGCAGGGCGGGCTCGATCTCGACGCTGTTGACGTCGACGTAAGCGAAGCCGAGGTGCTTGGAGATGGCGGCGGCCAGGTCGCGGTCGGAGACGCTGCCGCTTTTCAGCGCGGCCTGGACGAAGCTGATGCCCTCGTCGGTCTGCAGCAGGACGATTCGCTCCAGCTCCCGCTCGCTGAGCTTGCCCGAATCTACCAGGGTCTGTTCCAGGCTGTGGATGGTGGTCCCTCCGCGTTGATCGGTTGACTAGGCCGGGCCGTAGAAGCCGCTGATCACATAGAGCAGCGCCGCGGCGTCGTCGACGGCGGTCAGGGTCTTGCGCCGGTCCTCGTCGGCCAGCAGGCGGCTGATCTCCCCCAGGACCTCGGAGAGCTCGCCGCCGTCGTCGCGGCCGCCGACCAGACAGAAGACGAGTGCGACGGGCCGGTCGTCGAAGCCGCCCCACTCGATCGGCTCGTCGGCTACGCCGACGGCCAGGCGCAACGCCTTTTCACCGGCGAGACGGCAGTGGGGCACGGCGACGCCGTGGCCGATGCCCGTCGAGATCATCTCCTCCCGGGCGAGGATGCCTTCGAGGATGCGCTGGTGGTCTGCCTCGTCGTAGGCCAGGGTGGCGGTCAGCTTGATGATCGCCGCCCGCTTGTCCACCGCCGTCAGCGGAACCAGCAGGTGTTCCGGGGTCAGGTAGTTGGTCAGCTCGACGAGGACCATCAGTCCTCCGGGAGCAGAGTCTGGTGCACCTGGAGCAGCTCGCCGCGCAGGCGATGCAGGCGTTCGCGCCGCTCTCCGCCGGAAACGTCGACCTCGGCGGAGGCGTCGGCGGCGATCAGCCGCCGGGCGGCGGACAGCTTGTAGCCCATCTTGTCCAGCAGCAGATCGATACGCAGGACCAGCTCGAGGGCCTCGGCGGCGAAGTACAGCTCGTCGTCCGCGCGCCGGGTCAGCGCCTCGAGGCGGGGGAACTCCCGGGCCCAGAACAGCAGCTTGGGCCGGGGCAGTCCGGTGATCCGGCTGACGGCGGCCAGCTCGTATTCAGTCTGCATTCTCGTCTCCCGGAGTCGTGGCGTCCCCGGTCAGGGGCGGGCGTTCCTCGCCCCGGCGCAGCCGGCGGATATTGTCGCGGTGCATCGTCACCACCAGGACGGCCACCAGCACGCCGAAGCCGAGGAAGTACCAGTTGGGCGCCCGGCCGTCGAACAGGGCGAAGGCGGCGATCACCACGGGGTAGGCCAGGGCGGAGGAGATCGTCGAGACGCTGACGATCCGCGTCAGGATCAAAACGACGATGAAAACCACGACCGTGGTCAGGCCGATCCAGGGCGCCAGGGCGATCGCCCCGGCGACGCCGGCCATCGCCCCCTTGCCGCCGCGGAAGCCCAGGAAGGGGGTGAAGATGTGGCCCAGCATGACCGCCAGCATGAGCGCCGCGCCGTGGAGGACGAACAGCTCGTCGGTCAGGAAACCCACCGGCAGCAACCGGGGCAGGAACCAAACCGCGGTGAAACCCTTGGCGCCGTCGGCCAGGTAAGCCAGCACGCCGGGCAGCTTGCCGCAGGTGCGCAGGACGTTGGTGGCGCCGACGTTCTTCGACCCCACCTCGCGCAGGTCCTCGACCCCCCACAGGCGGGCGATCAGCCAGCTCCAGGGGATCGCCCCCCAGAGAAACGCGCCGATGAGACCGTAGAGTAGGTTCAAGGGCCTCCGCCCGAAATCGGATTTTGAAACTGGTCGAAATTCGTCGACTGTAGCCAATAGTACAACAAGACGAGGCCGGTGGTAAAGACGCTTTCAACGCCGACGGCGCTTCTCGCAGCGGTACTCGACCACCAGGGGCACGCCCTCCCAGCCGCCGGCCTCGCGCAGCCGGTTCTCGATGAAGCGCTGGTAGGTGAAGTGGGGCTCGGCGTCCAGGTTGGTGAACAGGCGGATACGCGGCGGGGCGGCGTCGGTCTGCACCCCGTAGAGCAGCTTGTACTCCCGGCCGCGGAGTGACGGCGGCTGGTGGCGCCGCTGCAGCTCGGCGAGGGCGTCGTTGAGCTGCCGGGTGGTCAGCTCCCGGGAGAAGGCCACGTCGAGTTCGCCCAGGTGCCGCATCAGCGTCTTGAGCCCCGTCCCGCTGCGCGCGCTGGCGAAGACCACGGGCACGTGGGCGGCGAAGCCCAGCACGTCCCGTGTCGTCCGCAGCACGTCCCGGCGCAGCTCGTCGTCGAGCTCGACCAGATCGATCTTGTTGAAGCAGATCAAGGCCGCCCGACCGCGCTCTAGGGCGTAGCCGATGATCTTGGCGTCCTGGCCGACCAACCCGGCGGTCAGGTCGACGAGCATCACCACCAGCCGGCTGCGGCGGATGCGCTCCAGGGCGCGGACCACGGTCAGCCGCTCCAGGATCTGCCCCCGGACCTTCTTGCGCCGGCGCAGTCCCGCCGTATCCACCAGCAGGTATTCCGTGCCCCCGTAGGTGAAGGGTACACCGACGGCGTCCCGCGTCGTTCCCGGCACCTGGGAGGTGATCAGTCGTTCCTCGCCCACCAGGGCGTTGACCAGGGAGCTCTTGCCCGAGTTGGGCCGGCCGATGATCGCCACCGGGGTGGCCGTTTCCTCCGTCGAGTCGCCCGCCGCCTGCACCGCCGCGCCGATACGCTCGATCAGCGCTCCCCAGTTGCGCTTGGTCTTGGCCGACAGCGGCAGCACCTCGGCGTCCAGGCCCAGGGAGTAGAACTCGTAGGCGCCCTCGACCTGGGCGTCGTTATCCGCTTTGTTGGCCACGATCAACAACGGTTTGTCCAGCCGACGCAGCCGCACGGCGATCTCCTCGTCCTCGGGCAGGGCGCCGCTGCGGGCGTCGACGACGAACAGCACCAGGGTCGCCTCGTCCAGGGCCCGCTGCCGTTGTTCGTCGACCAGCTCGCGCATCTCCGGGTCCGACTGGTCCCAGCCCCCCGTGTCGACGACGTCGAAGACCCCCACCGGCCAGCGCGCTTCGGCGTAGTTGCGGTCCCGGGTGACGCCGGGCAGGGCGTCGACGATGGCCAGCCGTCGGCCGACGAGGCGGTTGAAGATCGTCGATTTGCCGACGTTGGTCCGGCCGATGATCACGACGAGGGGTTTCAAGGCGGTCTCCGGTTGCGGTCGCTGTTCGTTGCGGGCGCTGTTCGTTGTGGGCGCTGTTCGTTGTGAGCCTGTTCAATGATACCAGATGTCGGCGTTGAAAGCCGCCGACGGTTTACGGTGGACTCCGCCGGCGGCAGAGCTCGATTGCTCCCGGCCCGGGGGTTTCGTCTCAAGACGAACCCCCACTGCTCCCGCCCGGCCCCGTCACGGTTCTTGCGTTCCGCAGACCTCCCTTCGGCGGGAGGTCTGCGGGCAAGAACGCGCGCCGGGGCCTTGCGTTAGTTCCCTCCCGCGCCGGTTAATGTGTCGCGGGCCCTTGACGGGGGGCTTTCTCTGGGCTATATTTCAAATTGCGAGAACGTCAAGCAATCCAGCGAACGTGCAATCCAGCGAACGTGAGATATAAAAAAGTGAGAAAAGAGGGATCATGAAGCGCAAGCTCATACTAGTCTTACTACTATTAGTTTTCAGTTCCCTTGTTTCCGCTCAGACCGCCTGCGCCACCTGGGGTATCGATTACCA
>WJLX01000030.1 GCA_014728225.1 Candidatus Coatesbacteria bacterium
ACCTGCGGCGTGCTGGCCACCAGCAGCCGCGCCGGCGCCGCCCGGGCCCACGAGTACGGCTACGAGCCCGGCGGTATCCCGAAGCGCTCGTACCTCGAGCCGGCTATCCGGGAGGCGATCGACCGGGGAGAGATCATCGGACCTTTCCGCGAGGGCATCGCTCAGAGCATCGCGGGCGGCCGCCCCGTCGCCGGAGTGTAGCGATCCCGGCCCGGCCGGGGTGATTGCCCGTCTGGAGGCTCCGGCCCCGGGAAAACGCTCCTGAGACGCGAAGTGTCGAAAGGTTCACATGATTGCCGAGCTCCTCGAGGCCGTGACCGTGTACCTGCGCGACCAGGGCGTCGCGTCGGGCCGCGTGTACTACGGCGAGCCGGACCCGGATCGCATCAGCGCCGAGGCGCCCCTGGCGTTCGTGCGGCTGCACAGCGGGCCGACCCCGGCCGAGGGCACCAGCGCCGGCGTGATCCTGGGCGACACGACCAGCGGCGACGGCTCGCTGAACCTGACGGTCAGCGCCGGCGTCTACGAGGCCGAGCTCCAGGTGGACCTCTTCGCCGCCCCGCCGCAGGACGGCGGCATGGCCCAGCTCCTCGGTCTGATCGATGACGTGGTCCCGCTGCTCGACGGCGTGGTCCTGGGCGATTCGACCAGCGCCGCCGCCGTCGGCGAGATCGGCCTGTTCTACCAGCACGGCGTGACCTTGACGGGCACGCCGAAGCAGCACCTCAAACACGCGCTCCGCGTGCGGGCGGTTTTCCATCGAATCTCGGCGGAGTCCGCCTGGCCGGCGGACACCATCGACCTGGTGACAGACGACGAGGTGACGTGATGCAAGTAGCGGTGGGCAATGACGGCAAGCGCTGGGTCGTGCCGGACCAGACGGCGGAGCTGCTCCGGCGGCGCGGGGTGCAGACCTCGCCCCTGGAGTACACGCCGTACCGGGGGCAGAGCCTCGACGGCAAGCGGCTGCTGGTGGCGCGCTACGGCGGCGGCGGCGACCTGCTGTTCATCACCGGCCTGGTGCGCGAGCTGAAACGGCGGTGGCCGGGAGCGCGGATCGACGTGATCTGCGACCGCAAGTGGCATTTCATCTGGTCGACCAACCGGGACGTGCAGCGATACATGGCGTACCGGCGGCGCTTCACGGTCGAAGAGATCGAGGAGCATGACTACCTGTTGATCTTCGAAGGCCTGATCGAGGCCGACCCGGCGCCGCGCGGGAACGTCTACGACCTGTTCTACGAACGGGCCGGGATCGACCCGGCGACGGTGCCGCCCGAGAACAAGCGGCCGCACTGGACGCCCGCCCCGGGGGACGCCAAGAAGGCCCGCCGCCTGCTGCGCGAGTTGGGCGTGAAGGACCGGCCGACTGTGGCGGTGCAGTGGCGCTCGAACTCGCCGATACGGACGTACCCTTCCCGGCCGCTCTGGCAGGTGTGCCGGGAGCTGGCCGACGCCGGTTGCGAGGTGCTGATCCTGGGCCGGGACCGTGAGGTGCCGCGCTGGGCGCGGGGAGAGAGCATCCACCGCCTGGCCGAGAACGACGCCCGGATCGAGGTGCTGGCCGCCCTGGTCGGCATGGTGGACTTGCTCGTCGGGCCGGACAGCTTCTTCACCCACCTGGCCGCGGCTGTGGAGACGCCCTCGGTGGCCCTCTACGGCCCGTTCACCGCCGAGAGCCGGGTCAAATACTACCCGCGGTGCACGACGCTGGAGGCGAAGGCGGAATGCGCTCCGTGCTTTATCCACGGGCACCAGCCGTGCCCCAACGCCGCGGTGTCCTCGGGGGCGTGCTGGGCCTCGCTGCCGCCCGGGCTCATCGCCGAGACTTGCCTGGAGGTGCTGAATGGCGGAAGCGAACGGGAACGGCGAGAAGAGCACGCTCAAGCGACTGCTTAGTATCGCCGTGGGCGTCATCGCCGTGTTCTTCAGCGTCATCGCGGCGCTGATCGGGCTGATGTGGGCCGGCCTGGCCGCCGGCCAGGAGAAAAACGCCGCCTCGATCCGCGAGAACGGCGACAAGATCAACAAAAACCGAGAACGGATCATCAGGCTTGAGCTCCTGGACGACCTGCGCTCGTCGGGGCAACTGAAGGAGGAGTGAGATGGCTCTATTCGGGAAAGAGACGCCCCACGTGCGGATCGACGAGCTGCGCTCGACCACGCCGGAGCCCATCGAGGCCGTGGCGGCTGGGGTCGGTGGCTTCGTCATCGACGCCGGGGAAGGCCCCACGGGGGAGGCCCGCTACTGCACGTCGTGGAGCGAGTTCGTGGACCTCTACGGCGGGCTGCGGGCCGACATGGACGGCCCCTGGGAGCTGGCTGGTTACTGGGCCCAGAACCGCAGCCTGCCCGCCCACATCGTCCGCGTGGTCGGCGACGGCGCGGCCAAGGCGGCCGTCACCCTGGCCGACAGCTCGTCGGTCGACACCCTGACCCTGACCGCCTGGGGCGAGGGCGTCTGGGGCAACGAGCTGGACGTGGAGGTCACCGACGCCAGCAGCACCGACGACGAGGACTTCTTCCGGCTCAAGCTGCGCCGCGTCGACACAACGACCGGGGCGACCCGGGAGATCGACTACGGCGACGTGACGATGGACCAGTCTTCCGAGTATTACGCCGTCGACGTCGTCAACGCCTGGGACCAGTGGGCGGTCGCCGGCGACGAGAGCGCCGGTGTCCGGCCCGCCAACACCGGCGGCTGGGAGGAACTGACCGGCGGCCTGGACGGCGACGCTCCGGACGACGACGACTTCATCGGCAGCGATGCCGGCGGCACCCGCACCGGCGGCTACATCCTCGA
>WJLX01000031.1 GCA_014728225.1 Candidatus Coatesbacteria bacterium
AAGGCCTACCACGGCGGTTTCAAGCACAAGTTCAGTCTCTTCATCAGGGAGATGGAGTTCAGATTCAACCAAAGAAACGATCCCGGCATGATAGACTACCTAAAAAGCATCCTGATTGGTCCATGATCGTGTGTGATCCCACTTGTTATTACTAGGATTAGACATATAGTACAAGCCGCAGCCCGGGTACATGCAAGCCGACTGCTATCTGGTTTTCCTTTAGTTCGCGCCCGTGTTAGCCGCTACCTTTCGCCTACTCGCTTGTGACAGCTAGGTGACGGTCATCGTTCGCATTATCAGCAGGTTATCAGCATGATCCGCTCCTGACGGGCGATACGACCCCTAACCTAATGCAATACTCTTCTGTTTAAGCTCAATCCGGGAGGCCGCGCCGGGAGTTCGCTCCAGCCGGCCCGGGTCTGAGAGCGCTTCCGTCGCCCTCCAGCCGGCTCGACAACGACGGCTAACCAGGCGTGGGTTGACTGAAAAGCCGGACTCGCGACAGGGCCAATCCGCTGAGGCCCGGACCGCTGACCCCCGAGTGGAATACTTCAGGCTCACTATCCGCCGCGCCTTGCCGAGCCGCCGGTTGATGAACCCGGCCGGGCAAAGAAAATAGCAGCGGGGGAGGGCCGACGGGTGTCGAGATTACCCGCGACGACGTGAGTTTAACCGCGCTGCTGACCCGAGCGTTTCCTCAGCCCCGGGACCGGGCCGGGAGCAGCGGGCGAACCAGGGGGCGTCAAGGGGGCTGGGTTGCGGGGGCGCTGGGGGGCTGGGTTGCGGGGGGGCTGGGTTGCGGCCCGTTTTAGCTTGCTTGGTCTGTAAGCACTTGGAAAACGGCACGGAAAACGGCACGTTGGACGACCGGCAGCCCGTTCCCCACTTTATGGTAGACTACCTCCTCAACCGATAACACCATGAACCACGGCACCCTCCTGAAAGGCCCGATGAGACGCCACCGTCAGCACCGCCGCCGTTTCATCGACGATATGCGCTCCAACGTCGATGACGCCCTCGAGGACGCCGTCAACGTCGACGTCGACGGCACCAGGGTCTCAATCAACATCAAGCTGCCCCCGGAGATCGGCAAGGCCGTCAAGGAGACCCTGGAGGGCGTCGGTCAATCCCTCGGCGAGGCCGTCAAGCACACCCTCTCCGACTGGCTGCGCGGCGCCATCGTCGACGCCCAGCCGCTGTCCAGCCTGGAGCCGGGGCAGCGCTTCCGCGTCGTCTTCATCCGCCACGGCTACCGCATGCGCCGCCGCCTGCGCGAGGTCGGCCTGCTGGTCGGCGCCGAGGCCGAACTCGTCGAGCGCTCCCCCCTGATCGTCAAGGTCGGCGACGCCCGTATCGGGCTGAGTTACGTCATGGGACGCCACGTGATGGTGCGTCCGCTGCCCGCCGCCCCCGACTGCGATGAGGCCCGCGGCGCCGAGAGCGCCTGAGGATAACGCCGCCCGGCAAGTCTGTCGCAACACGCCATGCGGGAGTAAGGTGATCGAGAAGAGCATCAAAGTGGCCATCGCCGGCAACCCCAACTGCGGGAAGACGGCGCTTTTCAACGCCCTGACCGGCGGCCGCCAGCAGGTCGGCAACTGGCCCGGCGTGACCGTCGAGCGCCGCATCGGCGCCGCCGAGTACGACGAGCACCAGCTCGAGATCGTCGACCTCCCCGGCACCTACTCCCTCTCACCTCTGACCCCGGACCAGGTCGTCGCCCGGGATTACATCGCCTCGGGCGAGCCCGATGTCGTTATCAACATCGTCGACGGCTCCAACCTGGAGCGCAACCTCTACCTGACCACCCAGCTCCTCGAACTCGGCGTGCCCCTGGTGGTGGCCGTCAACATGATGGACGTCGTCCACTCCCGGGGCGACGAGCTGGATTTCGCGCAGCTCTCCCACCTGCTCGGCTGTCCCGTCGTTCCCCTGGTGGCGGTGCGGGGCCGGGGCGTCGACGAGCTGCTCGCGGCCGTCCTCGAAGTCCGGCGGGGCAACTACCCGACCAAGAACGTCCAGGTCCATTACGGGATCGACCTCGAGGCCGCCGTCGCCGAGGTCGTCGCCTACCTGGAGGAGCATCCCGCCCTCGAGCTGGGCGGCCCGTCGCGCTGGCAGGCCGTCCGCCTGCTCGAGGGCGACGAGGAGTACACGGCGCGGCTGGAGGCCCACGGCGCCGAAGGTCAGCAGTTGCGCGAACTGGTCCGCCGCTTGCGCTCCCGCCTGCGCGGACTGCTGGGCGAGGAGCCCGGCGACCACTTCGCCGAGGCCGCCTACGGTTTCGCCGCCGGGGCCATCCGCGAGACACTGCGGCGCAACGTCCGCGGCCGCACCAGAACCACGGAGAAGATCGACAAGGTCCTGACCCACCGTATCTGGGGGCTGCCGATCTTCCTGGCGTTGATGTGGCTGATGTTCGAGGTCACCTTCACCCTGGGCGCCCCGCTGATGGACCTGCTGGAGAGCTTCTTCGCCTGGGCGGGTTCGGCCGTCGCCGCGACGATGGCGCCCGGCCTCTGGCGTTCCCTTGTCGTCGACGGCCTGATCGGCGGCGTCGGCGGGGTGCTGGTCTTCGTGCCCAACATCCTGCTGTTGTTCGTGATGATCTCGCTGCTGGAGGATTCGGGCTACATGGCCCGGGGCGCCTTCGTGATGGACCGCTTCATGCACAAGCTGGGTCTGCATGGCAAGAGCTTCATCCCGATGATCATCGGCTTCGGCTGCACCGTCCCGGCGGTGATGGCCGCCCGGACCCTGGAGAACCCCAAGGACCGCCTGGTGACCATCCTGACCGTGCCGCTGATGAGCTGCGGGGCGCGGCTGCCCGTCTACATCCTCCTCGCCGGGGCCTTCTTTCCGGACAACGCCGGGACGGTCATCTTCGGCGTCTACCTGCTGGGGGTGCTGCTGGCGGTGCTGGCGGCGCGCCTACTGCGGCGCACCGTGCTCAAGGGCGACCAGGACCCCTTCGTAATGGAGCTGCCCGCCTACCACGTGCCCACGGTCAAGGCCGTCCTGCTGCACGCCTGGCGCCGGGCCTGGATGTACATCAAGAAGGCCGGGACGATCATCCTCTTCGCCATGGTCGTCATCTGGGCGCTGACCGCCTTCCCCCGGGAGGCCCCCGACGCCGCGGACTTCGAGGCCGCCGAGCTGACCGCCGCCCGGGAGTACGCCGCCGTCGCCGGGTTCGCGCTGCCCGCCGACTTCGACCCCGGTGTGGGCGACCCGCTGCCCGCCGACCTCGCCGCCGGGGCGGACGTGGACGATCCCGCCCTGAGCGGCTACCGCAAGGAGCTGGAGCACCTGGCCGACCTGCGCGAGGCCTCGCGGCTGCGCAGTTCGCCCCTGGGGTACATCGGCCGCGGCCTGAGTTACCTCATGCGCCCCCTGGGCTTCGACTGGAAGATCTCCAGCGCCCTGGTGGCCGGTTTCGCCGCCAAGGAGATCGTCGTCGGCACCCTGGGGGTGCTCTACGCCATCGACGCCGAGGACGCCGAGAGCGGTGAGCTCCAGCAACTGCTGCGCGCGGACTGGGACGCCCGCACCGGCGGCAAGGGCTGGCTGATCGCCCTGCCGCTGATGGTCTTCGTCCTGATCTACGTCCCCTGCGTGGCCGTGCTGGCCGTCATCCGCCGCGAGACCGGCTCCTGGAAGTGGACCCTGTTCACCGTGGTCTACCTGACCGTCACCGCCTGGCTCGTCGCCGGAGCCGTCCGCCTCGTCGCCGGCCTGTTCACCTGAGCCGAAGGAAACCCGATGTCCATCCTCGGACCGCTCATCGCCGGCCTTATCTTGGTCGGTTCCGTCCTGGCCCTGCTGCTGACCCGACGGCCGGGCGGCGGCTCCGCCCTGGGCTGCGGCTCGCACTGCACCTGCCGTGACGGCGGCGAGTGCCGCAACGCCGAGGCCGACGGGGAGCCCCGATGAGCTGGCCCGGCTGGCTGCTGCTGGGCCTGGTCGCCGCCGGGGCCGTCGTCGGCCTGGCGCTGTTCATCCGCCGGGAGAAGCGCAACGATCCCTGCCGCGGCTGCCCCGGCTGCAGCCCCCGCTCCA
>WJLX01000032.1 GCA_014728225.1 Candidatus Coatesbacteria bacterium
CGCCGGACGCTTTAGCCGGTTTTTCTGGAGCCGTCCCGCGGGTTCGAGCCGTTCCGGCGGCCTCGTCTGGTATAACAGCGGCCACCTGTTCTATAATAACAAAACCGTTCAGCCATTTCGCGGTCGGCGCGGGAATCGGACAGCGCCGTCCGTCGTTTTCCCGCAGCCGGTGAGGTTCCATGTTCAACAAGATCCTGATCGCCAACCGCGGCGAGGTGGCCTTGCGGGTCATCCACGCCGCCCGTGAGTTGGGCATCCGCACCGTGGCCGTCTACTCCGAGGCCGATCGTGAGTCTCCTCACGTCCGCGAGGCCGACGAGGCCGTCTGCATCGGCCCGCCGCCGCCCAACCGCAGTTATCTCTCTATCCCCCGGATCATCGCCACCGCCGAGATCACCGACGCCGACGCCATCCACCCCGGCTACGGCTTTTTGGCCGAGAACCCGCACTTCGCCGAGATCTGCGAGGCCTGTCAGGTGACATTCATCGGCCCCGATCCGCGGACCATCACCATGATGGGCAACAAGTCCCGGGCCCGGCAGACGATGACCGCGGCCGGCGTGCCCGTGGTCCCCGGTTCCGAGGGCGTGGTGCAGAAGGTCGACGACGCCATCGAGCTGGCCGAGGAGATCGGCTATCCCGTGATCGTCAAGGCGGTTTCCGGCGGCGGCGGGCGCGGGATGCGCATCGCCCACACCCAGGTCAGCCTGATCAAGGCCTTTTCCACGGCCCAGACCGAGGCCGAGGCCGCCTTCGGCGACGGCAGCCTCTATCTGGAGAAGTTCATCGTCAAGCCTCGCCACGTCGAGATTCAGATCATGGCCGACAAGCACGGCAACGTCGTCCACCTCGGCGAGCGCGACTGCTCGATCCAGCGCCGCCATCAGAAGCTGCTGGAGGAATCCCCCTCTCCGGCCGTCGACGCCGAGCTGCGCGCCCGGATGGGTGAAGCGGCGGTCGAGGCGGCCCGTGCCTGCGGCTACCACTCCGCCGGCACCGTCGAGTTCCTCCTCGACGCCTCGGGACACTTCTACTTCATGGAGATGAACACCCGCATCCAGGTCGAGCACCCCGTTACCGAGATGTTGACCGGAACCGACCTGGTCATCGAGCAGATCCGTGTCGCCGCCGGCGCGGAGCTCTCCTGGAGCCAGGACGAGATCACCTACGACGGCCACGTCATCGAGTGCCGCATCAACGCCGAGGACCCGATGCGCAACTTCACCCCCAGCCCCGGTCCCATCGCGGAGTTCCAGGCCCCGGCGGGCGAGCATATCCGTATCGACACCTTCGCCGAGACCGGCGGCACCGTCAGCCCTTACTACGACTCCCTCGTCGCCAAGCTGATCGTCAAGGGCGCCGACCGCGCCGATTGCATCGCCCGTACGCGGGCCGCCCTGGACGAGCTGGTCATCGAGGGCGTCAAGACGACGATCCCCTTCCATCAGGCCCTGCTGCAGCACCCGCGCTTCGTCGCGGGCGACTTCGACACCGGCTTCCTCGACGAGGAGCGGGTGGTCTAGCCGACGGTTTAGAGGCGATCACAACCGGTTGTCGGTCTCCAGCAAACCAAAGCGCTCCGTAACGTCCCGCTACCCAGGGGGGCTATGCCGTTGTTCCAGGTAATACAGCAGGTCGTTACCCGGCTGAAGCCCGAAGCCTTCCTCAAAGAGCGGCAGTTGCAGCGGCTGTTCGAGGCGAACCTGGAGGAGTTGTTGGGGCTGCGCTTCGTCGCCAGCGAGTTCTCGACGGGCGAAAAACACGGCGGCCGGATCGACACCCTGGGTATCGATCAAAACGATTGTCCGGTGATCATCTGAGTACAAATTGTCCTCGAAAAGCAACATCATCAATCAGGGGCTGTATTACCTCGATTGGCTGCTGGATCACAAGGGCGATTTCCAGATTGCTGTTCAGCGATGGCTGGGCAGCGATGTAACGGTATCCTGGGACTACGCCCGTCTGGTTCTGATCGCCCGGGACTTCAACAAGTACGACCGGTACGCCGTCGAGCAGATCGGGCGACTGGTGGAGCTGAAGTCATACCGTCTGTATCAGAACGGCCTGCTCTACCTGGAGGACGTCTACTCGACCCCGCTGCCGCAGATCAGCAAAGCTACCCAAACAGAAGCGCTGGATGAAGCCGATATAAAGGCGGCGGCGGCTTATTCGGTCGATGTGCATCTCGAAGACAAACCGGTTGGGATTCAGGACAGCTTCGCCGCTTTACGTGAATACATCCTTTCGCTGGGCGGGGACGTGATCGAGAAGCCGACCAAGCTCTACATCGCCTACTCAGCCACGCGCAACTTCTGCGAGATTGAACTGCAGAAAACACAGCTCAAGCTGTCCCTCGATATCCCATACGACGAGCTCAGCGCGACGGAGCTGGTTCGCGATGTGAGTAAAATCAGTCATTGGCCCACCGGGAGTTGTCAGGTAATCATCAAACCGGCTGAAGAACTGGAACCAGTGTACGGTTTAATCAAAGAATCCTACGACTACTTCCAATAGCAGTCCCGGAGACCCGTCATCGCCGAGTTCCTCAAGCTGCTCCACGTCCGGGGGACCCTGCTGTCACCCTGGCTGATGGCCAAGTTCTTCCCCCTCGAGGAGCGGGGCTTTCGCCAGGATTGCGTCCTGCGACCGGATAACCGGGCGGCGCTGCCCGTCGACTTCCCCCTGGGGCTGCGCCGGGTGCGCGGCCGGCCCAACCTGCTGGATCATTTGAGCCTGAGCAGTTTGCGGACGCTCGCCAGGAGCGGCCGCTGGGCGGCGGAGTACATCCACGGACTGGAGCCGTTGCTGGCGGACTACGGGCTGGTGCGCAGCGCCGAGATCCATTACCCCTTCAGTTGGCAGTGCGTCCGGGCGCACCGTCGCGGCCAGGGCCCGCCAGTGGTGGTCACCGTTCACCAGAATATCCCCCACATCTGGTTGAAGAAAAGCCGCATCCAGAATGAACTGGCCGAGGTCCGCCGCGGCGCCCGGTTGTTCGTGGCGGTGACGGAGTACTGCGCCCGGCTCTGCCGCCAGGAGGGCATCCCCGCGGAGCGTATCCGCGTCGGCGGCAACGCCGTCGATTTGGCGCGCTTCCGGCCGGGTCCGGTGGACAGCGGACTGCGACGGAAACTCGGCGCCGGGGAGGGCGACTTCCTCGTCCTGGCCCTGGGACGCCAGCGCTGGGAGAAGGGCCAGTGGGTGCTGGTCCACGCCCTGCGGGCCCTGGAGCTGGCGGGGAAGCCGGTCCGTGGGGCGATCGTCGGCTCCGGCGGTGCCCGGAGCGGGCTGGAGCGCCTGGCCGCCGCCTATCGCCTCGGCGAGCGGCTGCGCTTCCTCGACCCTCTGCCCTACGAGAGGGTGCCGGAGCTGCTGCGCGCGGTGGACTGTCTGGTCCAGCCCTCCCTGCCCGCCCCGCACTGGCAGGAGCAGTTCGGCATGGCGGCGCTGGAGGCCCTGGCCTGCGGCGTCCCCGTGGTGACGACCCGCGTCGGCGGCATCCCCGAGGTCGTCGGCGAGGCGGCCCTCTACACCCCGCCGGGCAACTACGTCGCCCTGGCCGAGTCCCTGGAGCGCCTGCGCACGACGCCCGGCCTGCGCGAAGAACTCATCGGTCGCGGTCTGGAACGGGCCGAGCTCTTCTCGCTGGAGCGCATCGCCGGACGCTACACCGCGGCCTTCGCCGACGCCGCCGCCGCAGGGTAGGAGGAAGCCCGATGATGGAACCGACGCCGCGCATCGACGCCGCCCTCTGCCCGGCGGAGCTGGCCGGCCTGGAGCTGAGCGGGCGCACCGCCGTGGTCATCGACGTCCTGCGGGCCACCACCACGATCACCACGGCCCTGGAGGCGGGGGCGGCGGCGCTGATCCCACGGGCCACCCTGGAGGAGTGCCGCGCCCGCCGCCGGGAGGATCCGGAGCTCCTCTGCGGGGGCGAGCGCGGCGGCCTCAAACCCGCCGACTTCGAGCTGGGCAACTCACCGGCCGCGTACACAGCGTCCGCGGTCCGGGGCCGGCGGATCGTCTTCTCGACGACCAACGGCACCCGGGCCCTGCTGGCCTGCGCCGCGGCGGAGACGGTCCTGCTGGGGGCGCTGATCAACCGTGCCGCCGTCGCCGGGCGCCTGGCCGCCGACGGCCGCGACGTCGTCCTGGTCTGCTCGGCCAAGCACGGCCGGCCCAACCTGGAGGACAGCCTCTGCGCCGGGTTGATCGTCCGGGCCCTGGAGGAGCGGGGTCTTGAACTGGAGTTGTCCGACGGCGCCCGGCTGGTGCGCGCCGTCGCCGCGACCTATCCTCCCGGCTACGACGTCCTGGCCGACACCGATCACGGCCGCGAGATGCTCAGCCTGGACCTCGAGGCCGATATCCGCTTCTGCGCCCGTCTCGACACCTGCCGGACCGTCGGGCGCTGGACCGCGGGACGGATTATCGTTTAGAATACATGGGGCCGGGCAGATGAGCGTCACGGCAGATCAATTGAGCGATGAGGTTTTACCGGCGGCCGAAGCGGTCCGCCGCAGCCATCAATGAGGATGTGATGAGCGACAAGCTGCTCGATGAAGTCCGCGCCGCCCTGGCCGCCGAGGTCCTCGACACCCGACCCTTCGACGGGGTGCAGCCCGCCGAGGTCGACGACGTGATGATCTGCAATGCCCTGGGCGATCTCTACGGCCGCGCCGCTGAGCCACAGCGGGCCTACAACTTCTATCACCGTGCCGCCGAGCTCTACCGCGCCGAGGGCTATAGCACCAAGGCCATCGCCATCCTGCGCAAGGCCACCCGCCTGGAGATGGCGCCGCCGGAGGCGCTCTGGGAACTGGGCGGGCTCTACGCCGTCGAGGGCTTCAAGGCCGAAGCCTCCCAGCAGTACCTGCGCTACGCCGATCTGCAGCGCCGCCGCGACGACACCGACGCCGTCCTGCTGGCCTACGAGAAGATCGTCGAACTCGATCCGCAGAATGCGCTCATCCGCGTCGTCCTGGCCGAGATGTACTCCAAGAGCGGGTTCACCGAGCGGGCGCTCGAGGAATACGAACGGGCCCTGGAGATTCTCGATCCGGAACGCGACGCCCAGGACGTGGCCAGGGTCAAGCGACGGATCATCGACCTGGAGCGCAAGAGCGAGACCGAGGCCCAGACCGGTGTCGAGCTGCCGGCAGAACTCGAGCTGCCCACCCCGGAGGCTTCCCCCACGGTCGAGGAAGCCGACCCTGAAGATCAGGGAACCGAGATTGACCTCGGCGAAACCATCATTGAAGACGCCGAGGCCGACATCGACCTGGAGGCCGCCGTCGGCGTTGCCCCGCCCGAGACCGACGAGCTGAGCCTGGAGGGCCTGGAGGCCGACGAAGACAGTACCGGGGTGGAGATCGATCTCGACGGGGCGATCCGGGAACGAACGGAGGCCGGCGAGACGAAGGCGCCCAGCGGGGAAACGACCTTCGAGGACGTCGTCGAGGACTTCAAGGAAGCGATGAGTTCCCTGACGGCCGGTGACGATCCCCAGGGCCACTATGATCTGGGGATCGCCTACAAGGAGATGGGGATGCTCGACGACGCCATCCTTCAGCTCCAGGCCGCCGCCCGGCACGAGTCCCTACGTGACAAGGCCGCCAGCCTGCTGGCCGAGTGCTTCTACGAGAAGGGGCTGCCCGAGTTAGCCGTCAAGGAGCTTCAGCGGGCCCTGCGCAGCGCCGTCGACGAGGACGAGCGCCTCTCGCTGCACTACCGCCTGGCCGTTGTGCTACAGGAGCTGGGGCGTGACGCGGCGGCCCGCGACAACCTGCTGGAATGCTACGCCATCGATATCAACTACCGCGACGTGGCCCGACGGCTGGAGAACCTCGGCTGAACCCCGGACGATCCCGGCCGAGACCCTTGAAACAGGGCCTCGACCGCCTCCACGACGCCTGGGCGTCGCGTTGCCGGAACTGGCACGGTTTTTGCGTTCCAGATCCCGTCCCGGACGGCCGCAGGTTCTGGCTTATGCAAAAACCGTGCCAGTTCCGGCGGTCTTACCCCGGTCGGAGCGGGATCGGCTTCTTCAAAGGTCTCGGCCTCGGACAGCGGATCTTTCACGAAACCCTCCTCCAGCTTGGAGGGAGCGATCGGATGGCTATCAGCGATGCAGCGACGCCATAGTTCTGAGACGCTCCAGGAGCGAACCAGTCTGGACCGCACCCAGTCGGTGCACACCCAGCGCACCGCCGGCGGGCTCAAGGTTCTCTGCAAGCATTACCCGGCCGCTCCCGTGGTGACCATCTGGGTTTGGATCGGTGTGGGCAGCGTCAACGAACCCGCCGAAACGGCGGGCATCAGCCACGTGCTGGAGCATATGGCCTTCAAGGGCACCCGGCGGCGCGGCCCGGGCGAGATCAGCCGGGAAGTCGAATCCCGCGGCGGGGTGATCAACGCCTTCACCGGCTACTATGCGACGGCCTTTTACGTCAGTCTGCCCAGGGAGGAGCTGTCCCTGGGCGTCGACATCCTGGCCGACGTACTCTGTAACTCCGTCTTCGACGAGGTCGAGCTGCGGCGCGAACTCCAGGTGATCCGTGAAGAAATCCGTCTGCGCGACGATCGCCCCGCCAGTCGGCTCTGGGAGCTGATCACGGGGACGGTCTTCCGGCGACACCTGCTGGGTCGGCCGATCGCCGGAAGCCACGCCGGCGTTGACGGCCTCAGTCGTCAACAGGTGTTCGAGCATTTCCAGCGTTACTATACCCCGGCCAACACCAGGGTCGCCGTGGTCGGCGACGTCGATCCCGCTGTCGCGTACCGTGTCGTCGCCGAGGGTTTCGCCGACTACGCACGTCAGGGTCGGAAACCGCCCCGCCCGCCCCGGGAGCCCAACCAGCGGGAGTTCCGCCTGCGGGTTGAGGAGATGCCCGTCGCCCGGGCCCGCCTGGCACTGGCCTGGCCGACGGTCAGCCAGCTCCACGCCGACGCCCCGGCCCTGGACATCCTGGCCGACATCCTGGGCAACGGACGTTCCAGCCGCCTGTACAGTCGCTTGAAGGAGCGTCGGGGGCTGGTCGACGACGTCCAGGCGACCTCCTACACCGGAGACGACGCCGGTCTGTTCGTCGTCGAGGCCGAGCTGGATCCCGACGGCGTCGACGAGGTGACGGCCCTGGTCAACGGCGAGGTCGAGCTGTTGCGCAACCTGCCCGTGGGACCCTACGAGCTGGGTCGGGTGCGCAACGCCGTCGAGCTGGAGTACCTGGAAAACCATGAGACCGCCGAGGGGCAGGCCCAGGAGATTTGCTATTACGATCAACTCGGCGGCTGGCGCTTGGCCGACGCCTATCTGGACAATCTCTACCGTGTCGACGCCAAACGGCTGCGCGAGGTGGCTATCTGCTACCTCTCGCCCTCGTCGCTGAACGCGGCCCTGCTGGTTCCCGAGGGCCGGGGTGCCGACTTCGCCGGGCTGACCCCCGCCGCGGCGCGTCTGAAGATGCCGCCGCGCAAACGCCCCCTGCCCGAGAAGCCGCCCCAGATCGTTATCCCGGCCAAGGTGGCCGTCGAGGAGGTCGAGCTCGACAACGGGGTGCGCTTGATCATCCGCCGCAACGCCAACATCGCCCAGACCTCGATGCTGGCCCTCGTCGTCGGCGGCTTCCCCGAGGAGGAGCCCGCGGAGTACGGGATCACCAACTTGGCTCTCGATCTGGCCCTGCGCGGGACACGACGCCGCGGCGCCGAGGCCTTCCACAGCCAGCTCGAGTTCTACGGCACCGCCATCGACGATGTGCTGCGACGGGATTGCTTCGGTTTGCGGCTGGACTGCGCCTCCCGCCACCTGGAACCCTGCCTGGAGTTGTTCGGCGAAGCCCTCTGCCGTCCGGCCTTCCCCGAGGCCCGGCTGGAAAACACCCGCGGCGACGTCCTGGCCGAGATCGCCACCCGGCCCGAGGAGGCCGTGGGTTACGCCCTCGGTAAGGCCAACATCGCCCTCTACGGTGGACGGGGCTACGGCCATTTTCTCGCCGGGGAGACCGACACCGTGACCGCCTTGGATCGCGATCGGCTGGAAGCTTGGTATCGACGGCGGCTCAGCGGAAAGCGTTTGGTGTTCAGCATCGGCGGCGGATTGGACGGGGAGCGGACCCGTCGGCTGGTTGGCGAGCTGCTCGAGGAGCTACCGGCCGGCTCGGCGCCCCCACCGCCGCCGGAATGCCGCTACCAGGCCGTCACCCTCGAGGAGCGGCTGCCCAAGCAGCAGACCCACATCGCCCTGGCCCACCCGGCGCCGGGGCTGGCCGACGAGGACCGCTTCGCCGCCGCCGTCCTGGCCCAGGTTCTGTCAGGAACGGGCAACCGCCTCTTCGTCCGTCTGCGCGACGAACTCCACCTGGCCTATCTGGTATTCTTCAACTACCGGCCCCAGCGCGGCGGCGGGGCCTTCTTCAGCTATCTAGGCACTCAGCCGGGTCGCGGCGACGAGGCCCTCGCCGCTTTGGAAGAGGAGTTGGCCGCCGCGGCCGCCGCGGGATTGTCCGTCGGCGAGATCGAGGAGGCCAAGACCCATCTCGGCGGATTGTACAAGCTCAGCCGCCAGCGCAACGCCGGCGTGGTGGCCACCTACGGTCAGGCCGCGGCCTGCGATCGGAGCCCGTCCGAGGTCGACGCCTTCCCCGAGCGCATCCGCGCCGTCGAAGCCGCCGCCGTCAACGCCGTGCTGCGTCGCTACCTGGCCGAACGACGACCTTCCCGTTTCCTGCTGCGCGGCACCCTGCCCGAGCGCCGCGTCGGCGAAGCCGAGGACCTTTCGTGAGTGACGGCCTGTTCGACAGCTGTTGCAAGCGCTGCACCCACCGGGCGGCTCAACCCTGCAGCGATTACCTGGCCTGTCGCCTCTCCGGGCCCTTCTGCCATACCGACCCGGACTGCGAGCGGGCCAAGGCCGAGGCGGCCCGACGGATCGCCTTCGGCCCCGGCGGCCTGGTCGGCGTCGGCCAGGGTGATTGTGGCCGCGCCGTGGGCTCCGCCGCCGTGCTTCAGCTCCTCGACGAAACCCTGGGCACGGACTTCGAGGTCGTTCCCGTAGGTTGTCTGGGGTTCTGCTCCGTCGAGCCGACGGTCTGGCTGGCCCGTCCCGACGAACCCCTGGTCCTCTTCGGCGAGATCACCCCGGAGGACGCCGTCGAGCTGGGCGAGCGCCTGCAGCGCGGTGAACTCTGGGAGCGCAAGATCGTCGCCCACCTGCCGTCGGTGCTGGCTTCTGAGTTGACCTATCGGGACAATCGCCACCTCTATTCCGTCGAGGAGGTTCGCAACGAGGCCTACCATTACTTCCTCGACAAGCAGATGCGGCTGGTGACCGCCCACTGCGGCCTGGCCCGGCCGACCTCCCTCGACGATCATTTGATGCGCAACGGCCTGCACGCCCTGTTCATGCTGTTGCGGCACTACACCGCCGAGGACGCCTTCTACCTGATCGAGGAAGCCGGACTGCTGGCCCGGGAGAGCGGCGAGCCCGTCGTTTCGCCCTGGCGGGAGTTCGCCGCCCTGGGTGGCGGCTTGCTGCGGCTCGATTTGCGCGACTCCGCGACCAATCCGACCCCCTTCGTCCGCCGATTGCTCGAGGGCTGGCCCTTCGCCGTGATCGAGGCCCTGATGATCCTCGGAAGACTGACCGGCTCGACGAAGGCCGAGATCGTCCTGCCGACCAGCTGGGAGGTGCCTTTCGCCGACAGCGTACCCCCGGGCGAGCTCTGGCTGCGCTACCGGCCGCGCGGTGAGGCGCCGATCGCCAACCTGACCGCGGCGCTGGCCGAGCTGTCCGAGCACGGCCTCCTCGGCGACGACATCCTGGGCTTCGATTTCGATTTCCAGCTCCACGTCGTCACCACCCCCGCGCGCGTCGACAAGGTTCTGGAGGTCGGCCTGGAAACTCTGCTCAACCTGCCGCCGATCATCGAGCTGGGGGGCGAGTGGTTCCGCGGTTTCGGTCACGGCCGGGCGGCGGGCACCAAGTGCTTCCTCGTCGGCGGGCCGCTGACGGCGCACGGCTATTGCGAACTCAACCTCGGTACGCCACTCGAGGAAGTCATCGAGCTGGTCTGCGGCGGTGGTCGGCCCGAGCCGATCGAGTGGGTACGCCTGGACGCCGGTCCTCGCGTGACCACACCCGCCTTCAAGGGCGCCTTCGATTACCTGGACGGTGACGAGGATGGCTTGAGTAGCTTTCCACCGCCGCGGTTGGTCAGTTGCTACGCCGTCGCGGAGACCGAGCGGGAGCGGCCGGCGGCTGTCGAGGAGGCCGGTGTCTCCCGAGGCTTCCACAGCCTGTTGACCGGCTATCGGCAGCTCCCCGAACCCGAAGCCGACGAAGCCCCCGTGCTGTTCGCCTGGCGGCTGATCGGTCAATGCCTGGAGCGCCTGTCTCAGGGCCGGGGCGAGTTCGCCGATCTCAACCGCTTGACCGATTGGGCCGAATTCCTGCGCTACAACGCCGGTGAGCGTTTGGCCGACTGGGCCGAGATCCTGGAGAACGCCCTCAACTCCCAGGGCGTCTCCCTGCTGGCCGGCGGAGGTGGTCGCGATGACGACTGAGGCCGGAGTCACCATCACCATCGACGGCCGCGAGGTCAGCGCCCGACCGGGGACGACGGTCCTCGAGGTCGCCCGCAAGCTGGGGATCGAGATCCCCACCCTCTGTTACCGGGCGGGCTTCGAACGGGTGACACGTTGCGGCTTGTGCGTGGTCGAACGGGAACCCGCCGAGCTGGTCGCCGCCTGTGAAACGACCATCGAACCCGGCGCCGTCTATCACACGACCTCCCCCGCCGTCATCGGTCAGCGCCGACGGGTGCTCAAGCTGCTCTTTGCCCGTCACACCCCGGACTGCCACACCTGCGAGCGCCACGGGATGTGCGAGCTGGAGCGCCTCTTCGGCTGTCTGCGCATCACCGACGGCACCCTGCCCGGGGTGCGATCCCTGGCCTACCACGACCGCTCCTCGCCGGCGGTGACCATGCGCGGCGATCGCTGCGTGCTTTGTGGACGCTGTGTGGCCGTTTGCGACCAGCGGATGGGCGTCGACGCCCTGCAGCTCGACCGTCGCCTGCTCCAGGCCCGGCCCCGGGGCCGCCTGGGTCTAGACGGCTCCCCCTGCATCGGCTGCGGTCAATGCACCCTGGTCTGCCCCGCCGGAGCCCTCGAGCCGACCGTCTCGGTCACCGCCGTCGAAGCCGCCCTGGCAGACCGCGATCGCTACTGCGTCGCCCTGCTGGAACCCGCCGCCGCCGCGGCGTTGATGACTGAGCTGGGCTTGAGGGCCGTCCCCCGCCTGGTCGGCGTCCTGCACATGTTGGGTTTTAACGCCGTCCTCGACGCCGCCTGGGGCGCCGACCTGTACTACGGACTGCTGGCTCGTCAACTCGGCGAGGAAGACGCACCGCGCATCATCAACCACTGTCCGGCCCTGGAGCGTCATCTGCAACAGACGCGGCCCGAAATCGCCAAATGGCTGCCGTCCATCGATTCACCCACCCGGCTCGCCGCCCTCGGCTGGCGCGGGCAACTGGCCCGGGAGGTCGGTGCCCTGCCCGGCCAGGGCTATCTGGTTCAACTAACCACGGGCACCGGCTGGAAGGAACGGGTGCGCCGCCGCTCCGCCGCCGGTGATCGCGGCGTCGACGCCGCCCTGACCGTGCGCGAACTCGTCAGCCTGCTGCGACTGCTGCGGATCGACACCGCAGGGGCCAAACCACGCTCCTTCCTGCGTTGGCGCGGCTCGCGCAGCGCAATGATGCACGGTGCGCCCGGGGCGACGGCTGCCGGGTTGAGCCTGGCGTTGGCAGCCCGCGACGGCATAGCTCCCGTCGACCACACCACCGCCTACCTGCCCGAGACGCGCACCTTCGAACTCGCCTCGACCCGGGGTTCGCGTAGTATCCTGGTGGCCCACGGTCTGCCCCGCGCTCTGGATTTGATCGACCAGGTCCTGAACGTATCAGACCCTTCACCGCCGCTGCTGGAGCTCTACGCCTGTCCCGGCGGTTGTCTGGGCGGCGGCGGCCTGGTGCGCGATCCCGCCGGCGAACTCCAACAACGCTATCAGGCCCTCGTCTATCTCGCCGAGGGAGCCCCGGAGCGCTTCCCCCAGGACAACCCCAGCCTCAAGCGTCTCTACCCCGATTTATTCACGGGCTGAGCACACTGACGCTGATACGGCAACAGGCCTCCCCCGGCGGCCTGTTTATGTTGCGGCTATAGATTGATCTCACCGCCCCGGGCCCGACCTCTGAAAACCCCCGGGGGCATGCTCCGGCGACCCCGCCGCCCGACCGCCCGGAACTGGCACGGTTTTTGCATCTCGGCGACCGTTAGCGCCGCTGTTTACCGGTCCGCCTCCGCAAAAACCGTGCCAGTTCCGGGCGGTGCCCATATCGCGGTGGTCTCGGAAACGTGTGCGGGGGTTTTCAGAGGTCGGGCCCGGGGCCTGTTCAGCGAGTTGTTCAAGGGCGCTCCTCGCGCCGGGTTCCGCTGTCGTTGCTATCGAAGCGCCGCGGCGCACACCGTCAGCCCCATGGGGCCGGAGGAAACGCCGCTACTTGAGAGGGAACTCGAGGATCCAGAAGACCCTGACCTTCTCGGTCACCGGAATGGTCAGGGTTTTGAGGAAGGCATCCAGCTCGGCGCGCAGCTCATCGTTGTTATAGGCGGTGTCGTCGCCGCTGATGGTCGAGGTGGAGAGGAGTACGTCGAACTCACCGTCTTCGAAGGTCATGTGGAACTGGAGATCGCCGGTGGCGCCGTATTTCATGCCTATCGCCTTGGCTTCGTCGAGGTACGCGGCGTTGAGATACTCCAGCGCCTCGTCCGCAGGCGTAAGTGGGCCGGCGGTCTCGACCGACGGCTCCGGGGTCGCCGCGGGCGTCGCACAACCAACGATAACGAGACTCAGCGGTATCAGCGGAAACAGTAGCAGGCGTCGCATCGTTTTCCTTTCGGCTCTGTGCGCTTTGGCGAAACCAGCTGGCGAAACCAGCTGATGGACGGCATGACCGTTTGGAATCGACCCTGGAATCGTTTAGGGGATCATCAGCAACCTCAAGTCAGCAGAAAAAAACGGGGACCACAGGGGTCCCCGTCGTCATCGTACGGTTGCGATAGTCGCTACTCGATGGGGAACTCGAGCACCCAGAAGACCTTGACTTCTTCCTCGATGGGGATGGTCAGGGTTTCGAGGAAACTGTCCAGCTCGGCCCGCAGCTCCTCGTTGTTGTAGGCGGTCTCGTCGCCGTAGCCGGTGGCGGTGGAGTGCAGGGTGTCGAACTTGCCGTCCTTGAAGGTCATGTAGTACTGGATGTCGCCGCTGGCGTCGTACTTCTCGCCCATGGCCTTGACCTCGTCGAGGTACTCGGCGTTGAGGTGTTCGAGGGCTTCCTGTTCGAGGGCTTCGGCGGCTTCCTCCTCGGCGGCCGCGGCGGCCTCTTCCTCGGTCATCTCCTCTTCGCCGTCCTCTTCCTCGGCCTCTTCCTCGCCCCAACTGGCGGGCTGGTTGGCGTAGCCGCTGAACAGCCACTCACCCTCGGTCTCGTAGACGTAGAGGATCAGCTGCATGTCCCAGCCGTCGGCGTCGGTGTAGGGCTCCAGGGCGACTTCCTTGCCGAAGGTGCCCTCGGAGATCTCGTATTCCTTGTCGGGGAAGGTCAGCTCGTTCTCGGTGATGATCTTCCAGACCTCTTCGTGAGGCGGGGTGTAGTCTTCACCGGCCATGCTTTCGGTGAACAGGGCCTTGAAGCCTTCCTCGTCGCCCTCTTCGACGACGGCGTAGAAGGACTCCATCAGTTTCTCGGGGGACTCGTGGCCGCCGCCGCCGCAACCGGCGACGAACAGGGCCAGGATCAACCCGCTGACGATCAACAGTTTACGCATCTATCTCCCTCGTTTGCTTGGGCGGGGCGGTCGACCCCGCCGTGTTGGTCAGTCGATCCTCTCAGTCGGCCGATCATCTTGCTCAGCCGATCATCGGAGATCGGTTGTCGGTAGAATGGACGGTTCGGTGTCAGATCGATTCGTCGGTTCACTCGACCTGGGGTCCGGGAACATGTCCGCGGAGACCGTCAGGCGCAGCCGACCGTTGAACAGTCAGCCCTCGATGGTGTCGCCGTCGGCGTTCCATTGGGCGATCCCGAGCTGTTGCTCGTAGATCAGATCGTCCGCCGGATCGAGCCAGGTCGCATCGTCGAACAAGACGGTGTCACCGGCGCCGCCCTGCTCGATGGAGTAGCCTTCGCCGAAGGTCAGGCCGTACTTCTCGATGCGTCCCCAGACAGGTTCGGCCACCTGGTCCCACCTGATCTCAGCTGATCTCACCTGATCGTAGTACCTGATCGTAGTAGATGAACAGGGCGTAGAGGCCTTCCCCGTCGCGTCGGTCGAAGGCGGCGACAAAGGCGTCAACCGGGGCTTCCGGTGTGGGCAATCCACCGGGTTCGGCTTCTGCGGCTACTGCTTCTTCGCCGGCGTGCTTCGGCGATCCCGCCCCGTCGCAGCCGCAAAGGGCCGGACCGGCGCGCGGCACGAGGGTTGGCCGTCTACGTAGTAGCGGCTCCCCGGGTTGCCCGCACGCCGGCCGGTTAGTGCATCACCTGCTAGACCGGAGTATTGAACGGTCTGCGGCAGGGCTACTGGGTCGCTTCCTCGTCGGCGGCCTCTTCATCGACAGCTTCTTCGTCAGCGGCTTCGTCCTCAGCCGCCTCTTCGTCGGCCGCCTCGTCCTCCAGATAACCCTCGGGGTAGTGCCAACCCTGACCGTTGAACAGCCAGCCGTCGATCTCCTGGCCCTCGGCGTTCCAGTTGCCGACGTAGAGCTCCTGCTCGTAGACCTGGAAGTCTTCCCAGCGGGCGCTGTCGAAGATGACGGTATCGTACATGGAGCCTTCTTCGATGGTGTAGCCCTCGCTGAAGGTCAGGTCGTACTGCTCGATGCGCTCCCAGACGGGATCGGCGTTGCTGGCGGTGTTGAAGCAGCTGTAGAAGACTTCCTTATCGCGGCTGTTGGCGGCCTCGATGAAGGTATCGACGAGGGCTTCCTTGGTCGGCGCGCCCTCGGCGGGATCGATGGGGCCCTCGACGGTCTCGGCGTCTTCAGCGCCGTTCTCGCCGCCTTCTTCGTCGCAGCCGACGAACCAGACCAGGGACACCAGCAACAGCAGGGCGAGTAGCTTTTTCATCAGTTTCTCCTTTACTACGGTTAAAGTGGATTGCAACGGGTCGTTTACTGAGATGGGATGCCGGTTAAGTCGGTCCAACCGGCCGGAGGACTAAACTCCAAATGGGAACCCGGAGCGGGATGATGGTTGATCAGCGGCCCAAACAGCGTATCCGGACCGGAGCACTCTCGCCGCAGTGTTCCCGCCATGGATCTGTGTAACGTTGAGACCAATGATAGTAGCACAGTCGGCGAGGGAATTGAAGAGCGAGCTCCGGGAACGGTGTTGTCGGCGTTGGTGACCGCGCGACTTCGGCGAGCCTGCCGTGCGCACTATTTGCCCACGCAGAAATCGGCGAACAGGGCGTCGAGGACATCCTCGTCGGTTACCAGCCCCAGGACCTCCTCGAGGGCGCGACGAACGGCGACCAATTCTTCGGCGGCGGCGTCCCAGATGCCGTGCCCCAGGGCGCTTCGCGCGGCGACGAGGGCCTCACGGGCGCGGCGGAGGCCCAGGCGCTGACGGCGCGAGGTCGGCGCCGTGTCGACGTTTAATGGCAGCAACAGCTCACGCAGGGCGGCTGTCAGCTCCTCGACCCCCGCACCCGCGGCGGCGCTCAAGGCCAGGGCGGGCCGGCCGTCGACTTCGTCCGGCGGCGTCTCTTCGAGGAGATCCCGCTTGTTGAGTAGAACCAGGGCCGGCTGGTTCTCGATCTCCGCCTGCGCCCAGTCCGGAATCCGCGGTCGACGGGCGTCGAGGACCACCAACAAGGCATCCGCGGTGCGGGCCGCCACGGATGCCCGCCGGGCCGCCAGCTCGGTCAACTCGTCGCGCCACAGCTCCGGTCGCCCCGCCGTGTCGTAGAGCACCAGGGGCAGTCCGTCGAGCTCCAGTTCGCCGCGCAGGATGTCCCGGGTCGTCCCCGGCGTCGGGGTCACCAGGGCCGCCTCAGCGCCCAGCAGACGGTTGAAGAGGGTGCTCTTGCCGACGTTCTCCTCGCCGACGAGGACGACGACGGCTCCGTCGACGGTCACCCGGGCGACGGCGGCCGAAGATTCCAGCTCCGCCAGCTCCCCGTCCAAGCCGCACAGGCCTTCCTCGAGCTCCCGGCGATAGCCCGCCTCGTTCAGGCCCTCCTCAGGATAGGCCAGGCGGGCCTCCAGGCCGGCCGCCAGCTCGATCGAGCGCCGGCGCAGACCGTCGAGTAAACGACTCAGCGCACCACCGAGCTGGCGCTCCAACAGGCGCACGCCGATTAAACTGCGGGCCCCGGCCAGGGCGCCGACGGCCTCGGCCTGCAGCAGATCCAGCTTGCCGGCTTCCCAGGCCCGTCGGGTGAACTCACCGGGCTCCGCTGGACGGGCGCCGAACCCGACGGCGATTTCAACCAACCGCCGGGCGATGGCGCCGCCGCCGTGGCAGGACAGCTCGACGACGTCCTCGCCGGTGTAGGACCGGGGCCCGGCGAAACGCACCGCCAACAGACGGTCGAGAACCCCGTCCACACCACCGGCCCGGGCCTGATAAACGTAACGGGGTCGGCGATCGGCGGGCCTGGGCTCGATGAAGTGTCCGGTGATCTCGACGGCCCGGGGGCCGCTCAGGCGCACCAGATCCACGGCCCCGCGGCCCGGGGCCGTGGCCCGGGCCACGATGGTGTCGTTGCTGGGCGACGGTCGCTTCACGATAATCGCTGTCGGATGAGCTAATACAGTGGACGGACGGAGCGTTGAAAAACAGCCCTGTTGAAACACCGGCGCCGGCGGTCTCGGGCGGTGCCGCTTTTACCGGGGTGGCTGTTTTTCAACGCTATGGTCGGCGTGGTTTTCGGGCCCGGGCTCGGGGAGTCGGAAAAGGGGAGGTCAGGCCTCCCCGGGGGTAGGGTCCTTGAGGCCCCGCTCAGATGAAGAACCAGATATCGTCGTAATCCTCGGCTCGTTCACCGCGTTCGACGAGGGTCTCGACGAAGGCGGCCAGGGAATCGTCGATGACGGTGTGGCCGTTGTCATAGCCGCAGAAGCGGTAGACCCGGCGGCCGTCGACCGGACGCAGGGCGATGAGTTCGCGTTCGGCGTGCAGGGGCAGGCGCAGCCCGTTTTCCAGCTCGATCAGCGGTACGGCGGTGCGCTCGAGCCCCGGGATCAGACCGGCTTCCTCGATGCGTTCCTGCAATACCCGGGCCAGGGGAACGCCTTCTCCACAGCGCCAGATATCGGTGAAACTGAGCAGGCCCGCCAAGCGTAAGGCTTGATGAAGGGCCACCAGTTCAAAGCGTCGGGCGTTGTTGACCAGGTAAGGTGTTTCGTTATAGATGCTGATGCCGGCCTGGTTGAGCCGCTTGACCATGGTCACCACGTCGGTGGTGATCTCGTAGGGGTGGATGAAGCGGGTTACCAGGCAGACCTCGAGCTTGCCGGGTTTGATGTAGCGGCCGAGGATCTTTGTCAGCAGGGCGGTGAAGCGCTGGGGCAGGACGACGGGGAAATCAGTGTCGATGCGTAGCCGGCGGATGTGCTTGTAGCGTGAGACGGCAGCCAGCAAGCCTTCGACGCGGGAGTCGTCCAGGCAGAGCAGGTCGCCGCCGCCGAAAACAGCCTCGTGGACCTCCTCGTGATCGGCGAACCATTCCAGGGCCCGGTGAACCTCGGCTTCGTCGGTTTCGGCGGGGGAATGGGAATTCGCTTCGAGGCAATACTGGGGCCGTCCGTGATCGATATTGATGCGGACGCTGAAGGGACCCAGGCGTTCGAGAATCTCCTTACCGTTCGCGGGTTTGCGGCTGCTCGGTGGTGGCAGGGCGCGATTGCGGATCGCCGCATCGTGATGCTCACCGTCGAGGGTGTCGAACAGTGAGAGATAGTGCGTTGTGATCGCCCAGCGGACACCGTTCCCGGCTGCCCGTTTGAGGCGTTTCTCCTCGGCGGAACTCAGTTCGATCAGGGCGGTGAGTTGGTCGACGTCGTCGACGGTGTTGCGCATCTGCCATAGCCAATCATCCCATTGGCTGGGCGTACCGCCGAGTTCATTGAGGATGCGGACCCGGTTCTTGTGACGGCGGCGGCTGGTCTCCCGGTCCAGGCCGTGGGGATAGCGCTCGAGAAAGGTTCCGGTGGAGACCGCTTCGCTTTCGGCCGCAGGGGTTGCTTGATCGCCGGCCAGCCCGGCGAACAGGCGTTCCAGTTCGTAGAGGAAACGGGGGGAGCAGGAGGACTGTTCACCAGCGGCCAGGGCGGCGAGGGTGTCGGCGGTCGCCTCGTCGGTGAAGAGCCTGGCGAGGATACGTCGACAACGGTGGGCCCGGGGACGGCTCTGGGGATCGATCTCCAACCCCTCGAGGGCGCCTCGCAGGATGGTGGAGGCCTTCCCGGGTGCAGCGCTCAGGTCTTCGCGCAGACCTGGCAGGTGTTCGAACAGGCTGTTGATCAACTTGGAGCTGTCTTCTGTCATCTACCTTCACCGACCTGGTTTCACGACCGGGCTTCCAAACTGACGGAAGCGGGATTCGCCCCGGGTTGTCTGGGCATCCGTGGGCACGGAAGCGGATTAGTTTCTTCGCTGCATGGTTCAGAGGCGTGTCGACGACTGTAGCTCGTTAGTGGTTTTCGCTGAGGCATAGTTGTACCCGCCGACTGACGATTAGCGCGGAGCCAACCGGAGCTT
Organism: Candidatus Coatesbacteria bacterium; assembly: GCA_014728225.1. NCBI lineage: Bacteria > Candidatus Coatesiibacteriota > Candidatus Coatesiibacteriota bacterium. Next base: position 18,834 of record WJLX01000032.1, read on the forward strand.
CTCTGCGTAACGGATCCTCGGTGCTTCTTCCTTAACGGGGCGGGAACTTGGAATCTTGAGCGTTGCAGCTCGCCGGTTCGCGTTTCACGGACGGTTCGTCGTGGGCTGCCCGTCCGAGGTTGGGTGTTCCGATTTGACCAGCAGTCGCCGTTGTCGGGCCGGGGCCGGCGGGTGTCTGCGGCGGTCCCGGTGCGGATGGGTTTGCGCGGAGCGGCCCCGGGTTGTCGTCGCGCCGTTGTCGGGCCGGGGCCGGCGGGTGTCGGCGGCGGTCCCGGTGCGGATGGGTTTGCGCGGAGCGGCCCCGGGTTGTCGCCGCGCCGTTGTCGGGCCGGGGCGGCGGGTGTCTGCGGCGGTCCCGGTGCGGATGGGTTTGTAGGAGAGGCCCCTCCACTCCCATTATAGAAAAAAAGGGGGCGTTATGCATCTTTTACGGGGGGTTGAGGTGTGTTCAAGTTGAAAGCGCGTCCGCCGGGGGGTCGGTTGATGGGGCGGACCGCCCAGGCGCGCGTTGACACGCCTGGGGCGGCGTGTTATAAACGGTTATCAAATCGATACCCGCCACCACCCCGCACGGCCCGCCGGGCCGTTCTGGTGTCATAGGCTATTAAGGGAGGCTTGATGTTGAAGAAACACCGTCTGCCGCTTGCGGCGAGCCTGGTTCTTGGTGTTTTGCTGGTTGCCGGTTGCTCCAGCGAACCCGCCGTGACCGTCGCCGATACGAGCTACACCATCGAAGAGATCGTCGAGCACTATCGCTATCAGGATCGCAAGCCCGATGTTTTCACCCTGACCGACGCCGAGTCGTATCTAGAAGCTTTCGGAATCAAGACGCTGTTGGAGACGGCGGCGCGGGATCTGGGGTACTACGATGATCCCAAGCTGTTGACCGATCACGAGGCCTTGCGGCGCCAGCTGCTCGTTCGCGCCTATCAGAACAAGGTATACAGCGACATCAGTGTCAGCGAAGAGGAGCTCGATCGCTGGGTGGAGCGCAACCAGAGTACGGGGGTCTGGGCCGAGTATTTGATGTGCTCTTCACGGGCCAAGGCCGAGGAGGCCTACGAGCGTTTACAGGGCGGTGAGAGTTTCGCCTCCGTCTGCCGGGATCTGTTCTATCTTAAAGGACTCAACGAGGTTTTCCGGGCTCAGGCGGGCGGCCGTTCCCGGACCCCGATCGCCTGGCGACCGGTGCCGCGCAATGAGAAGCTTTACGAGCTGGAGATCGGCGAGATCTCCGAACCCCTGTTCTACGACCTCAACAATGAGTGGGTCTACTACATTATCCGCCGCGGCGAGGACGCCGATCCCACCCTGGTCGAACGACCGGACGAGGGGGCGCTGCGCACCCAGCTGCGCAGCGAAGTCACCCAATTGCGTCGACGGGAAGCCTGGTTGGAGCGGGTGGACGAGTTGCGTTCCCAGGCCGAGGTCGAGGTCAACGAGGAGCTGGTCGCCGAACTCGATAATCTGCTCGAGAAGTTCAACAAGTGGTGCCTGGATCAGGGATTGATGCCCGTGGCCCGCGAGGCGTTGCTGAGCCTGACCCCGGAGCAGGTCAATACCGGTGTGGCCGGTGTACCCGGTGAGCCCGACGAGGAGGTCGCCCGCCTGGTCAACCGGCAGCGCAATCGGCGAACCGGTTTGGTCAACACCCTGTCGCCCTTCTTCGAGGAAAACGCCGACGCGACCCTCGTCACCGTCGATGGCGTCGAGGTGCCGCTGCGCTATACCAGCCAGTTCATTCTCGAATGGTTGACGATGGACGACACCCGGTTGTTGATGCCCGATTCCCGCGAGGAGTTGATCCAGCGGTTCGTTGATAAGAGTGTCGAGGAGCAGTTGGCCGTCGCCGCCGCCGAAGCCGACGGGCTGGCGGAGCAGCCGCGGATGCTCGCCCGGCTCCAACGCAAGCTCGACGAGGCCGCGGTCAGCCGGTTCTTCGAACAGGAGTTCAACGCCAACCGACCCCGACCGACCGAGGACGAGGTCCGCCAGTACTACGAGGCCAACAAGGATCGTTTCGTTCATGACGAGAAGCTGGTCTACCAGCTATTCACCACCACGGACCGCGAGCTGGCCGAGGAAGTGCAGGCGGTGCTGTCCAATCCGGACAACTTCAGCCTGGATGTCGAGCCGGTCAAGACCGTCGCGGAAGCCGAACAGCGCCTGGAGGCCGGCGAGCCGTTGCACAACCTGCCCGATTCCCTGATGCGGCTCTACGTTGCCGAGCTTTCCGACGACGTCGCCACGGCGACGGGTAACAAGTCTGTGGATCTGGACGAGGCCGATCCCCTGCTCCGACCGGGCTTCGAGCACGAGTCCGGCTGGCTGTCCCCGGTGTTGGAGGCCGAGCGGGAGGGCGAGAAGGTCTACGGTGTGCTCTACGTGATCGACATCATCGAGCCGCAGAACCGCACCTTGGAGAACGATAACCTGCTATACGACAGTCTGGTGATGGAGATGCTGCAGGCGACCCAGAATGAGGAATTCGAGGCCTTCATCAGCGAACTCAAGCAGACCTATCCGGTGACCGTGGATCTGGATCAGGCCCCCGATCTGCTCGAGGCCGTCATGGACCTGGCAACTCAGCGACCGGAGGAATAGGGTGCTCAAGCAACGACTAACGGTCTGTCTGCTGATCCTGTTGCTGCTGACGGCGGCCTGTGAGGAAGAAACCGAGCGCGAGGGTGTGTTGGCCATCGTCGACGGACGGGAGATCACCGAAGAAGACGCCTGGTACCTGATGGACGCCGACCCCGGCACCCCAGTGCCGCCGGAAATCGTCGACAGTCTGGTCGATCGCGAGCTGGTGCTGCGCGAGGCCCGCGAACTGGATCTGGGACGCAAGATATCCGACGAGCAGGTGGAGAACTATCTGCAGACCCTGGCGGCCACCGACGAGGTCATCCTGGCCGGCGGCACCGCTGCCAAGCGCCGCGAGCAGTTCCTGCGCGAGCAGATCAAGCGCGAATTGACCTATGACGCCGTGCTGGAATCCGAGGTGCTTTCGCAGATAGAGATTGGTCCCGCCGAGATCGAAGCCTACTACGCCGATCACCGGGAGCGTTTCTCGGTGCACCCGATCGCTTTCCGCCAGATCGTCGTCGAGGATGAGCAGACCGCAGCCGAGGTGACTGCCGAACTCGAGGCCGGTGGTGAGTTTGCCGAGCTGGCCGCCGAATACGGCACCACACCCGAGGCTGAGAACGGCGGATTGATCGAACTGCAGAAACGTGAAGACCTGCCCGCCGATCTGCTGATTGTGCTGGAGACCCTCGAACCCGGTGAGGTCTCCGAACCGCTGACCACGGACTGGGGCGTCCACCTGCTCAAGCTGGAAGAGTCAGGCGAGGCGGCGGTCCGCCCCCTGGCCGAGGTGCGCGACGAGATCCATGACTTGCTGTTCGAGGAAGCCAGCGTCGCCGAGCGCGAGCAGTGGCTTCAGGGACTGCGAGCCGCCGCCGACGAGCTCATCTGGCGGGCCCCCGTCGATGAAGACGCCGTTGAGGATGAACCCGCCGCGACCCAATAGGCTCGCTCCGATTGGAGGAATGGTTTAGATGATCCATCGGTCGACCGCACTGCTGCTGCTCATCGTGATGATCGGTGTTCCCTGGGCTCAGGGGGAGCTGGTCGATCAGGTGGTCTGTATCGTCAACGACGAAGTGGTGCTGGCCTCCGAGCTGGGCTACACCGTGCGCAGCTACCTGTCGGGACTGGCGCAGCAACCCAGCGGCGAGGAACTCAACCGTCTCACCGGCCAGATGTTCATCCAGCTGGTGACGACCAAGGTGCTGGTCCAGGAGGCCGAGCGCCGTGGGATGTCGGTCACCTATCGTGAATTGGACCAGGCCGTCGCCGATCAACTGCGCCAGGCCCAGGCGGCCTACCCCTCCGCGGAGGCATTCCACGAGGCCCTGGCTGCCGCCGATCTGACCGAAGCCCGCCTCGAGGATCTCTATCGGATCGAGGCTCGCGAGCAGATGCTGATCAACCAGCTGCTGCGCGACGAATACAACCATCGCATCAACATTACCGAGGACGACATCGACGCCTACCTGGCCGAAAACGAACTGACCACCGAGGAGCGGACCGTACTCGAGCTACGCATCGTCAGCGTCGAGGAGAAGCCGGGGCCCGACACCGAAGCCGCCGTCGAGGAGCTGGCCTATTCCCTGATGCGCCGCGCCGTCGCCGGCGAGGACTTCCTCGAGCTGGCCGAGGAGTACGGCGGCACCGCCGGAGATATGGGCATCTGGCGCCGGGGCGAACTCGACCCGGTCTTTGAAGAGGCGGCCTTCGCCCTCAAACCCGGCGAGGTATCCGAGCCCGTGCGCACGCGCGCCGGCTGGCACGTGATCAAGCTGCTCCAGCGTATCGATGACGAGACGGCTCACCTGGCCCAGATCCAGCTACCCGTCGAGGCCACCGCCGAAGACCGCGACGCCGCCCGCAGTGAGCTCAACGAGGTCCGCTCGCTGCTCGAAACCGACCCCGGAGCCAAGCTGCAACCCGACCCCGCGAGCTACCTGGACGTCGAAGAGGTGCGCCTCAACCTCTCCGACATCCAACGCTCCGATCCCCTGTTGGCCCAGACCCTGACCGAACTCGAACCCGGCGGCCTGACAAGGGTCCAGCAGTACGAGGGAGCCTTGAGCTTCATGCAGTTGGTCTCCCGGCGCGAAACCTCGGCCCAGAACCGGGAACGGGTGCGCCAGTTGATCCTCGACGAGGAACTCCAAGCCCGGCGCGAGGAATGGGTCAAGGAGCTGCTCTCAGAAGCCTACATCGACGTCAAGATCCCCGACCTGCGCGGCATACTGCCCGACGGACCCGGACGACGCTGAGCCCACCGACACCTTTGACACCGAAGCCCGACCCACGGTCGGGCTTTCTTGCAACCCGCTCCGGGAGACCGTTGAAAATCACTCCCCTACGGCTCTTGTGCGAGCGCCGGAACTGTGGTCGGGCTCGCGCGTCTTTCCAACGGTCTCCCGGAGGTGGTTCGATTACACCGGCGGGTCGCGGTGAGTGGTCGTTCGCTTTTCTTTGCCCCGACGCCCCCGCTTCGGCTATTATCGTTCTTGGCGTTTTCTCGGGGAGAGATTCGTGCGTCATGTAGCGATCATCGGCCTATTGTTGCTGAACTTTTCGGTGTTCGCCGGGGTTGAGCTGGAGGTGAGCGTCGCCGAAGGCGACGCAGCGACTGTGTTTCGCTTGAGCGCCGAGCTCTTTCCCGCGGCTCTCTATCGACCGCCGATTTTGCTTTGTGGCTTCGAACCGGCCCGGGCAGCGGAGATCCTGGAGCGGTTGGCCTGTTTGGAGGCCGCCGTTCTACCCAACCGTCGCGTCCCGCCGCATCCGGCGGACGGGGTGATTGGGGAGGGAGAGCTGGGAGAGTACGCCGGACCCCACGCTCGGTTGGTCGCTGGTCCCGCTTACCGCGGGACGATCCCGAAGGCTTCGCGGTTGGAGGTGCTCCAGCCCCCGCTGACGGGCTGGGCGGGGTTGCAGGCCCTCGACCTGCTGGCGGTGGGTTACGATCTGCGCTGGGATCCGGGTTCTTTGGAGCCGACGGCCTGGACTGCGGCGGTTCCGCCCAGTCTGGACGCACCCGCCGGGGTGATCGTCGGCACTTGCCAACACGACGAGCCGGAGGTGGCTCCGGCCCTGGTCTTGCGGTCGCCGGACGGCGGCCTGCGCCGTTGCGGTGTTGATGGAGAAATCGACGTTGAAGCCAGGGCGGCGGGCGGTTCCGAAAGCCTTCAGGCCGGTCCGGGGGTACTGCTGGAGCTTGAACGGCTCAGCGGCCCGGCGACGGGGCATCGGCTGGCGAGCGACGCCCCCCTCGTCGGTGTTGTCACCGTCCCGGGGCGGGTTTTCTTGCTGCGCGGCGGTGACAACCCCGCGGTGGGCCGCCTGGCCGGAGCGGCCGCCACGGCCTGGGAGCTGCCCCTGACGGCGGCGCCGCGTAACTGGACGCCCCTGGAAGACGGCCTGGCCGTCGCCGATGACGCCGGTTATGTCTACCTCGTCGAGCCCGACGGTGCGGCGCGACGCTGGCGTTGGGTGGAGAACCGACCGCCGGGGCTGGTGGTGACGCCGAACGGGCTGTTGGTGCTGGGATGTCGGCACTGGGGCGTCCTGGAGGGGGAGGCCGTTGACTTAGAGCCGCGCCGACTGCCGTTGCCGGCGACCTCGTCGGGCGTCCTATGCGGCGAGCGGTTGATATTCGGTTCGACGACGGAATTAGTGGTTGTTGATACCATCGACGGCGATTGGTGGAGCCATCGCCTCGGCGGCAGCCTCAACCTGGCCCCGGTTGTCGTCGGCGGTCTGGTCTATTGCGCCGCCGGTGACCACCGTCTCTATGTCTTCGACCCGACCAGGCCGGCGGCTCCCCTGGTCGAGGTGCGTGAACTGGATGCTGCGCCCAGTCTGGTGGCCGGCTTGCTCAACCTGGGCCTTCTCGTCGGCACCGTCGAGGGCGGTTTGATCCTGTCCAATCCCGACGGCACCCACCGTCTGGAACTCGACGGAGTCCCGAGGAACTCTACGGCCCGGCGCGGCGAGGAGCTGCTCCTCGCCGAAGGCGTCGGTTCGATCGTCGAGCTGGCGCTGCGCGGCACACCCTTCGATCCCTTCCAGCCCGGCTTCCGCGAGCCCCGCTCGGGTTCTCGGCTGGAGCTGGAGGGCGGCGTGATCGACGGTCCGCTGATCTTCCAGCCCCCCGCCCAGCTAAAGGCCACCCCGGCCCAGTTACGTCAAGGCGCCGTCTATCTCGTCGACGGTGCCGGTGAGCTGTGGATCATTGCCGAACTCGACTGACTCGCCGGTTTACCCCGGGAATCGTCTACCGTGTTCGGAGCGCTGACTGTGTGTAACACACTGTTAACACACGCGATGGGCTGTGGTGTTCCGTCCCTGAAAACGGGCCGTGAAGTGGCACATCAACAAGCAACCGACCGGTAGATTAGTCGCCCAAATTTTAACCGTAGGCAGCTCTGCAAGTTGGCCGATGGCCGATGTAGCTGTAGATGTAACTGAAGATGTAACTGTAAGAGATGCGGCGGGAAAGATTCACAGCGAGCAAGATAGACCAAGCTCTCTCAAGCTGAAGATAAAGAGAGAGCTCGTTTCTTCCGGCTAAGCGTTCCGGCGGCGGCCGCAGCCAGGGCGGTCGGCATATCCGCGAAGACAGTCTCCAAATGGTGGCAGATCAACGGCATCGAGAACTTCCGGGGCTGTGCCGAGCGACGGTCGACAGTCCACCGC